>NZ_JBEXYC010000008.1:0-226214 GCF_040630835.1 Kitasatospora sp. NPDC005751 | reverse complement strand
ATCGCGCGCATGGCCGCCAGTTCGTCGGCCAGGCTGCCGGTGAGCCCCCCGGGCGGTGGAATGGCCCGACCGGCTCAGTGCCCCGGTGCCCGGGCGCCCGCCGCCCGGTCGGCGGCCTGCGCCTTGATGGCGCGCTCGACCCCGGCGCGCTGCTCGATCACCCGGCGACGCAGCGCCGGCGCCGGCTCGGCCGTGCTCAGCCAGGCGTCGGTGGCGTCCAGCGTGGCCTGCTCGACCTGCAGCGACGGGTACAGCCCCACGATGATCAGCATCGCGATCTCGTGGCTGCGGCTCTCCCAGATGCCCTTGAGCGCCGCGAAGTACTTCGCGCCGTAGGGCGCCAGCAGCTCGCGCTGGTCGGCCTGCTGGAAGCCGGCGATCACCGCGTCCTGGACGTAGTTGGTGAGCTTGTCCGACTCCATCACCGAGGCCCAGGCCGCGGCCTTGGCCTCGGCGGTCGGCACGGCGGCGCGGCAGCTGGCGGCGTGCTCCTGGCCGGCCGCGGTGTTGTCGCGGGCCAGCTCGGCCGCGATGGCGGCCTCGTCGGCGCGGCCGGTGGCGGCCAGCCGGCCGAGCAGCGTCCAGCGCAGCTCGGTGTCCACGGCCAGGCCCTTGATCTCGACGGAGCCGTCCAGCAGCGCGGCGAGCAGGTCCAGCTGCCCCTCGCTGCGGGCGACGGCGGCCAGCGCGCGGGCCCAGGCCAGCTGGTGGTCGCTGCCGGGCTGGGCGGCGCGCAGCTGCTCCTCGGCGGCCTCGGCCCAGCGGGCGAGACCCTGCTCGCTCCACGCCGGGTCGGTGTAGGCGTCGAGGGCGAGCTTGACCTGGCGGTGCACCGACTGGACGACGCCGATGTCGGACTCCCGGCGGAGGCCCGAGACGGCCAGCTCCAGGTAGTCGCGGGCGGCCATCTCGCCGTCGCGGGTCATGTCCCAGGCGGAGGCCCAGCACAGGGCGCGCGGCAGCGAGTCGGTGAAGCCGCCGAGGTGCTCGGTGACGACGGCCAGCGAGTCCTCGTCCAGGCGGACCTTGGCGTAGGAGAGGTCGTCGTCGTTGAGCAGGATCACGGCCGGGCGGTGCCGGCCGACCAGCTCGGGGACCTCGGTGCGCGGACCGTCGACGTCCAGCTCGATCCGGTCGGTGCGCACCAGCGCGCCGTCGGCCAGCTCGTAGAGGCCGATGGCGATCCGGTGCGGGCGCAGGACGGCCTCGCCCTTGGCACCGGCCGGCAGCGCGGGGGCCTCCTGCAGCACGGCGAAGGACTCGATCTCGCCGTCGGTGTTGAGGGTGAGGGCCGGGCGCAGCACGTTGATGCCGGCCGTCTCCAGCCACGCCTTGGACCAGGCCTTGAGGTCGCGCCCGCTGGCCTCCTCCAGTGCGCCGAGCAGGTCGGCCAGGCGGGTGTTGCCCCAGGCGTGCCGCTTGAAGTAGGCCTGCACGCCCTGGAAGAAGGCGTCCTGGCCGACGTACGCCACCAGCTGCTTGAGGACCGAGGCGCCCTTGGCGTAGGTGATGCCGTCGAAGTTGACCTGGACGTCCTCCAGGTCGTTGATGTCGGCCATGATCGGGTGGGTGGACGGCAGCTGGTCCTGCCGGTACGCCCAGGTCTTCATCTGGTTGGCGAAGGTGGTCCAGGAGTGCGGCCACTTCGAACCGGGGGCCTCGGCCTGGCAGACGGCCTCGGCGAAGGTCGCGAACGACTCGTTCAGCCAGAGGTCGTTCCACCACTCCATGGTGACGAGGTCGCCGAACCACATGTGGGCGAGCTCGTGCAGGATGGTCGCGGCCCGCGCCTCGTACGCGGCGTCGGTCACCTTGGAGCGGAACACGTACTGGTCCCGCAGGGTGACGGCGCCCGCGTTCTCCATCGCGCCGGCGTTGAACTCCGGGACGAACAGCTGGTCGTACTTGGCGAACGGGTAGGGGAAGTCGAACTTCTCCTGGAAGTAGTCGAAGCCCTGCTTGGTGACCTCGAAGATCGCCTCGGCGTCCAGGAACTCACGCAGCGACGGGCGGCAGTACACGCCCAGCGGGACCTTCTGGTCGCCGTTCTCGTAGCTGTCGAAGACCCCGACGTACGGGCCGGCGACCAGTGCCGTGATGTAGGAGGAGATCCGGCCGGTGGGCTCGAACGTCCAGACCTGGCTGTCGCCCTCGCCGACCGGGGTCGGGGTGGGCGAGTTGGAGACCACGACCCAGCCGGTGGGCGCGGTCACCGTGAAGGCGAACGTGGCCTTGAGGTCGGGCTGCTCGAAGGTGGCGAAGACGCGGCGGGCGTCCGGCACCTCGAACTGGGTGTACAGGTAGGTCTCGTCGTCGACCGGGTCGACGAACCGGTGCAGGCCCTCACCGGTGTTGGTGTAGGCGCAGTCGGCGACGATCCGCAGCTCGTTCTCGGCGGCCAGGTTCGGCAGCGTGATCCGGCTGTCGGAGAAGTTGGCGTTGTCGAGCCGCTCGCCGTTGAGGGTGATCTCCTCGACGCTCGGCGCCACGAGGTCGATGAAGGAGGACGCGCCGGGGGTGTTGGCGCTGAACCGGACCACGGTGGTGGACCGGAAGATGCCTCCCTCCCGGGCCGAGCTCAGGTCGAGCTCGATGTCGTACGCGTCCACGTGCAGGAGGTCGGCCCGGGTACGGGCCTCCTCACGGGTGAGGTTGGTGCCGGGCACTCGCAGGACTCCTTCGTCAGGCTGATGCTTCGCATCCTCCCATGCCCGGCGCGCGGCGCCCGGGGAAATGTTCGAGGGCGGGGCGGAACAGGCGGGTTGGCCTGTTCCGCCCCGCCCTCGACCGGGTCGGGCACCGGGGCGCTACGCCCCCGGCGTCACTTCTTCGCGTACTTGACCACGGGCGCGTCCGAGCCCGCGCTGCGGGCGAAGCCGTACAGCGAACCGTCCGACTGCAGCACGTACTCGGTGGTGCTGGAGCCGATGAAGTCGGAGTTCTTCTGGCTGGTGATGGTGCCGAGTTCGGTCACCGCGCCGTCGGCTGGCGCGAGCGTGACGATCTTGGCACCCTTGCCGTAGCCCATGTCCAGCACGGCCCGGACCTTGCCGTCCTTGTCGGTGCCGGAGACCAGCCGGATGCCGTCGTTGGTGCCGCCGGTGGACGACCAGAGCCGCTTGCCGGTCGTCAGGTCGTAGGCGTTGACGGCGGGCTTGCTCGGGTTGGTCTGGACGTACAGCGTGGTGCCGCTGACGACGTTCTGGGTGAACGCGTCCGCCTGGCCGGAGAGCCGCAGGCTGTCCGCCCCGGGCTCCTTGACCGACATCGGGGTCATCGGCTTGTTGCTCTTGTCGAACGGCAGGATGTAGTCGCCGTTCGGACCGCTGGTCACCAGCAGCACCAGCGGCTGGTCCGAGACGACCTTGTCGATGCGCTCGATGCTGCCGGTGAACGGGACCGGCGCGGGGCTGGTGGTCTTGCCGGTGTCGGTGTCGACCAGCACCAGCTGCGACTTGGGGTTGGCGTTGGAGCCGTAGCAGCGGTCGCTCACCGCGATCTGGGTGCCGGCGACCTTGCCGTAGACGTTGCAGTCCTTGTCACGGGGCTGGAACTGCCAGACCGGCGAGCCGTCGGCGATGTTCACCGCGCCGGCCACGTTGCCGCCGATGCCGATGACCTTCTCGGTGACGGTCAGGGTGGGCGAGGACATCCGCTCGGTGCTGACCTTGGCCGACCAGAGCAGCTTGCCGGTGCTGATGTCGACCGCGCCGACGGTGGAGCAGTCGCTGTCACCGGTGTTGAGCGCGACGGCGGCGATGTGCTTCGAGTTCACCCCGTACGAGACGGCGCAGAACTCCTTGCTGCCGGCCGGCGGCGCGAGCGTCCACAGCTCCTTGCCGTCGGCCGAGTTGAGCGCGCGGATGCCGTAGCTGTCGGCGCGCACCACGGCCTTGTCGGCGCCCCAGATGCCGAGCAGCTGCGAGCCGCTGGCCGCGTTGGCCGGCTTGGCGGCGGTCCAGGCGAGGCTGTAGGAGCCCGCCTTGCCGCCGCTGCCGCCGCTGCCGCCGCCGGTGCCCGCGGAGGGGTCGGTGGTCGAGCTGTCGGTGGTGCCGCCCGTGCTGCTGGTGCCGCCGTCCGCGGACGGGGTGTCCGGGTCCTTCTTGTTCTCGGTGAACAGCACGACCAGACCGGCGACGATGGCGATCGCCAGCACACCGCCGATGATGCCGCCCCAGACCATCACCGGGTTGCGCCGCTTGGGCGGCGCCGGCACCGGCGCGCCGGGGAAGGCGTACCCGGGCTGCTGCTGCGGGTAGCCGTACCCGGCTCCGCCGTCGGCCGGCGGCGGGGCGGTGTAGCCGTACTGCTGGCCGGCGTTGGGGGCCGGGAACGGGGGCTGGGCCGGGTTGTACGGGCCGGCCGGCGCGGCGCCGGGCGGCGGCGGAGCGCTCTGGGCGGGGAAGGCGGCGGCGGTGGGCGCGTAGGCGTACTCGCTGCCCGGGGCCGGCGGCTGCCCGGGTGCGGCGCCCGGCGCGGCCGGTCCGCCCTGCCCGGGGACCGGAGCCCCGTCGAGCTGTGTCATCTGGTTCGCCACGGCGGCCGGGTCCACGCCTCCCGGCGTGCGGCCGAGCGAGACGCCCCGATTGTCCTGCGGCCCGGTACCGGGTGTGTCGCCTGCCCCCGGCGTAGGGTGATCCCCTGCCATCTGATGCCCCGTCATGTCTGGAAGCGTCCCCCGGCCGGTCACGTCCGTGGCCGGTGGGACGGGTGAGAATGGGCACCATGGTACGGGTGGGCGGTTTTCGGCCGGTCGCAGGAGCCCGGCAGGCCGCGCGTCGCGGCTCTGAGCTGGGGCCCCGTCCCCGGCGCCCGGCCCCCCGGCGGTACCCCGCCCGGCGCCCGGTGGCACACCGCCCGGCGCCGTGCGAGGCCCCCGGAGCAGTCCACCAGGCCCACCTTCCCCACTCCTTCCCCACTCCGCCACCGCGGTAGCCGCGCCACCCGACGCCGTCAGGCCCTAGGCTTCAGGAGTTGAAGGGATCGCCCGGCGGAGGGGTTCCCTCGCCCTTGGAAGGGTGGATCATGGCGACGGACACACCGGGTTCGCAGTCCTCACTGCACCGGGCCAACCTGGAGCGGGTGCTGCGCGCGGTACGGATGGCCGGCTCGCTGACCCAGGCCGAGATCGCCCGCGCCACCGGCCTCTCGGCGGCGACCGTGTCCAACATCGTCCGGGAGCTCAAGGAGAGCGGCACCGTCGTGGTCGCCGACACCTCCTCCGGCGGCCGCCGCGCCCGCAGCGTCTCGCTCAGCGGCGACGCCGGCATCGTGGTGGGGATCGATTTCGGCCACACCCACCTCCGGGTCGCCGTCGGCAACCTCGCGCACCGGGTGCTCGCCGAGGAGAGCGAGCCGATCGACGTCGACGTCTCCGCGGCCCAGGGCTTCGACCGCGCCGAGGCGCTGGTGGACCGGCTGCTCCAGGAGGCCGGCTTCCGCCCGGACAAGGTGATCGGCGTCGGCCTCGGCGTCCCCGGCCCGATCGACGTGGAGACCGGCGCGCTGGGCTCCACCGCGATCCTGCCCGGCTGGACGGGCATCGCCCCCGGCCGGGAGCTGGCCGAGCGGCTCGGCATGCCGGTGCACGTGGACAACGACGCCAACCTGGGCGCGCTCGGCGAACTCGTCTGGGGCGCCGGCCGCGGTCTGAGCGACCTCGCCTACATCAAGGTGGCCAGCGGCGTCGGCGCGGGACTGGTGGTCAACGGGCAGATCTACCGCGGCCCGGGCGGCACCGCCGGTGAGATAGGGCACATCACGCTGGACGAGGCCGGCCCGGTCTGCCGCTGCGGCAACCGCGGCTGCCTGGAGACCTTCGTCGGCTCCCGCTACCTGCTCGGCCTGCTCTCCTCCACGCTCGGCCAGGACCTGAGCGTGCCCCGGGTGGTCGAGCTGGCCCACCAGGGTGACCTCGGCTGCCGCCGGGTGATCGCCGACGCCGGCCGGCAGATCGGCACCGGTGTCGCCACCCTCTGCAACCTGCTCAACCCGCGCCGGGTGATCCTCGGCGGGGACCTCGCCGACGCCGGTGAGCTGGTGCTCGGCCCGATCCGCGACTCGGTGGCCCGCTACGCCATCCCCAGCGCGGCCCGCCAGCTCTCGGTCGTCCCGGGCACCCTGGGCGGCCGGGCCGAGGTGCTCGGCGCGCTCGCCCTGGTGATGAGCGAGATGGACGACTCCAGCCCGATCGGGCGGTCCGTACAGGCGTCCGTCGCCCGGCCGTGAGTGCCGGCCGGTCCGCGGCGGTCCGACCGTCCGTGTCCGGCGCCGACCGGGTCTGCCGCCCTTCGACCGTCCGTGCCCGCCCCCGGACCCTCCGTGGCCGCGGCGCGCCGTGAACGGCGAGTACGGGCCGCCGGCACCGGGCACCCCGCTCGGTGTCCGGTAGGCGGACATTAGACTCGACCGGTCGGCGCACCGCCGAGACCGATCGGCGCGACGGCACACGGGCAGCGAGGCCCGTCGGACCGCCCGCGGTCCGCGACTTTGAACGAGGAGGAACGGGTGGCCCTGCTGACCCGCATTCGGGGACCGCGCGATCTCGACCGGCTCACGCCCGGACAGCTGGCCGCGCTGGCCCAGGAGATCCGGACCTTCCTGGTGACGGAGGTCTCCAAGACGGGCGGCCACCTCGGGCCCAACCTCGGCGTCGTGGAGCTGACCGTCGCGCTGCACCGGGTCTTCGACTCGCCGCGCGACCGCATCCTCTTCGACACCGGCCACCAGAGCTACGTCCACAAGCTGCTCACCGGCCGCCAGGACTTCTCCCGGCTGCGGATGAAGGACGGCCTCTCCGGCTACCCCTCCCGCGCCGAGTCCGAGCACGACGTCATCGAGAACTCGCACGCCTCGACCGTGCTCTCCTACGCCGACGGCCTGGCCAAGGCCAACCAGCTCCAGGGGAAGAAGGACCCGGTCGTCGCCGTGATCGGCGACGGCGCCCTCACCGGCGGCATGGCCTGGGAGGCGCTCAACAACATCGCCGACTCCAAGGACCGCCCGCTGGTCATCGTCGTCAACGACAACGAGCGGTCCTACTCCCCGACCATCGGCGGGATGGCGAACCACCTGGCCACGCTGCGCACCACCCAGGGCTACGAGCGCTTCCTCTCCTGGGGCAAGGACGCCCTGCAGCGCACCCCGGTGGTCGGCCAGCAGCTCTTCGAGACGCTGCACGGCGCCAAGAAGGGCCTCAAGGACTTCATCGCCCCGCAGGGCATGTTCGAGGACCTCGGCCTCAAGTACATCGGCCCGATCGACGGCCACGACCTCACCGCCCTGGAGTCCGCGCTCACCAAGGCGCGCGGCTTCGGCGGCCCGGTGATCGTGCACTGCCTCACCGAGAAGGGCCGCGGCTACCACGCCGCCGAGAACAACGAGGAGGACCGCTTCCACGCGGTCGGCGTGATCCACCCGGAGACCGGCCTGCCGATCAAGAGCGCCGGCAAGGACTGGACGTCCGTCTTCGGCGAGGAGATGGTCGCGCTCGGCCGCGAGCGCGAGGACATCGTCGGCATCACCGCCGCGATGCTCCACCCGGTCGGCCTGGCCCCGTTCGCCAAGGCCTTCCCGGACCGGATCTTCGACGTCGGCATCGCCGAGCAGCACGCCGTGACCAGCGCGGCCGGCATGGCCACCAACGGCCTGCACCCGGTGTTCGCGGTCTACGCGACCTTCCTCAACCGGGCCTTCGACCAGGTCCTGATGGATGTGGCGCTGCACCGGCTGGGCGTCACCTTCGTGCTGGACCGGGCCGGTGTCACCGGCACCGACGGCGCCTCGCACAACGGCATGTGGGACATGTCGATCCTCCAGGTCGTCCCCGGTCTGCGGCTCGCCGCCCCGCGCGACGCCGACCAGCTGCGCGCCCAGCTGCGCGAGGCCGTGGAGGTGGAGGACGCCCCGACCGTGGTCCGCTACTCCAAGGGCACGGTCGGCCCGGCCGTCCCCGCGGTCGGCCGGATCGGCGGCATGGACGTGCTGCGCGCCCCCGAGGCCCCGGCCGAGGAGCGCCGCGCCGACGTGCTGATCGTCTCGGTCGGCGCGATGGCCGCGACGAGCCTGGAGGTCGCCGACCTGCTGGCGGCCGAGGGCGTCACCGCCACCGTGGTGGACCCGCGCTGGGTCAAGCCGGTGGACCGCGCCCTGCCGGGCCTGGCCGCCGAGCACCGCGCGGTCGTCACGATCGAGGACAACGGCCGCGTCGGCGGTGTGGGCGCCGCCGTGGCGCAGGCGCTGCGCGACGCCGAGGTGGACGTCCCGGTGCGCGACTTCGGCATCCCGCAGGAGTTCCTGGACCACGCCTCGCGGCCCGAGATCCTCGCCGAGATCGGTCTCACCGCCCCGGACATCGCCCGCAAGGTGACGGCCCTGGTCTCCCGGCTGGACGTGGCGGCCGTCCGGGCCTGAGCCGCCCGGTCCGCGGCCGTTTGCCACAACTGGGCAACAGTTCGTCGCAAGACAGGCTGATAATCGCACCGAAAGGCGGGACCGGCGCTGCCCGCGCCGATCCCGCCCGGTAGGTTGTCATCCGTGCCGACCCCCACCCGCCCCCGCCTCGTCGGGCTTGCCGAGCGCCTGCCCGACCGCGTCCGCCAGGGTTACTGGACGAGGCTGGTGCCGGTGCTGGCCCTGGTCGCGCTCGCCACCCACATCCCCTCCTTCGTCCGGCCGGTCTGGAGCCCCGACGAGGGGTTCCTGGCCACCCAGGCCCGGATGCTGGCGGACGGCGGCGTCCTCTACGACACCGTGGTCGACCGCAAGCCGCCGCTGCTGCCCTGGCTCTACCAGGCCTGCTTCGCCGTCTTCGGCTCCGCCTCGCTCTGGCCGCTGCGCACCCTGGCGGTGGTCGCCCACCTGGTCACCGCGATCCTGCTGGCCTCGATCGCCCGCGGCCGCTGGGGCAACCGGGCGGGCGCCGGGGCGGGTCTGCTCTACCTGCTGGTCTCCATCGGGCTCTCCCCGGAGGACACCCAGGCGGCGACCTTCGAGGTCTTCATGCTGCCCGCCATGGTGGCCGCCTTCCGGTACGCCGAGCGCCGCCGCTGGCTGGCCGCCGGCATCGCGGTGGCACTCTGCTCGCTGACCAAGCAGACCGGCGGCGCCGTCCTGCTGCCGGTGCTCTGGATGCTGTTCCAGGACGCCCGCCGGCGCGGGGTCCGCTGGCCGCCCGCCCTGTTCAAGATCGGATTCGGCTTCACCCTGCCGATAGCGCTGGTCGCGGTGATCCTCACCAAACCCAAGGGCTTCCTGTTCTGGGTGGTCACCGGCAGCGGGGACTACGCCTCGGTGGGCGGCGCCTGGCTGCAGATGGCCGGCCGCGCGCTGGGCAACTCGGCGATCCTGGTCGGCGCCGGCCTGGGCTTCCTGCTGCCGGTCGGCCGCCGGCTCTGGCTGAAGCACCGCCACCGCCCGCTGCCGGTCGCCGGGGAGGAGCACGGCTCCACCACCGACCTCTGGGTCTGGCTGCTCTCCTCGGTGGTCGCGGTCAGCGTCGGGTTCCACTTCTTCGGCCACTACTACCTGCAGCTGATGCCCCCGCTGGTGCTGCTGGGCACCGGCGCGGTCGCCACCTCGGCGATCCGCTGGAAACCGGTCCTGGTGTACACCACGGCCGCCGCCACGGTGTTCTGGGGCCTCGCGCTGGCCTGGCCGGGGGAGCGGCTCACCCGGACCACCGAGGTGGCCACCGCGGTCGCCGCGCAGAGCAAGCCGCAGGACACCGTGCTGGTCTGGGGCATGCACCCGGAGCTGTACTGGCTGGCCGACCGCAAGCCGGCCACCCGCTACCTGACCGCGGGCTTCCTGACCAACTTCAGCGGCGGCAAGGACGGCAACGCCAACGTCGGCGAGCAGTTCAGCGTCAGCAACGCCTGGCAGACCTTCGACCGGGAGATCGCCAAGGGCCTGCCCGAGATCGTCGTGGACGACTCCGGCCTGGCGCCCTACCAGCCCGGCATGATCCCGAAGATCGAGAACCTGCTGGACACCCACTACGAGATGGTCGGCGTCTTCGCCGACACCGTGGTCTACCGCCTCAAGCGCTGACCGCGCCCGGCGCGCGACAGGGCCCTCGCGCCCGCGCCCCGGGCTCCCCGGGCCCCGCCCCGCCGAGAGTGCCCGCCGCGCCCCACCGCCCCCGCCACGACGCGCAGGAGCCCCGGTGACCCTGAGGTCACCGGGGCTCCCGCGTCGTTACGGGGCCTACGCCTTAGGCGGGCACCGAGGCCACGCCGGGGGCGAGGAACCGCTTGCCGTTCACCCGCTCCGAGACGCCCTCACGGTCCAGGTACGGGGTGATCCCGCCCAGGTGGAAGGGCCAGCCGGCGCCGGTGATCATGCAGAGGTCGATGTCCTGCGCCTCGGCGACGACACCCTCCTCCAGCATCAGGCCGATCTCCTGCGCGACGGCCTCCAGAGCGCGGTTCAGCACCTGCTCCTCGGTCAGCACGGTGTCGCCGAAGGTGAGCAGCTCCAGCACCTCGGGGTCGAGCACCTGCTTGCCGTCGACCCAGGTGTAGAAGCCGCGCTTGCCGGCCTTGACCACCCGGCCGAGGTTCTCGGAGACGGTGAACCGCTCCGGGAAGGCGCCGCGCAGCGTCTCCGAGACGTGCAGCGCGATGGCCGGGCCGACCAGCTCCAGCAGCACGATCGGGGACATCGGCAGGCCGAGCGGCTCGACGCCCTTCTCGACCGTGGCGATCGGGGTGCCCTCGTCGATGATGTCCTGGATCTCGCCCATGAAGCGGGTCAGGATCCGGTTCACCACGAACGCCGGGGCGTCCTTGACCAGCACCGAGGTCTTCTTCAGCTTCTTCGAGACACCGAAGGCGGTGGCCAGCGCGGCGTCGTCGGTCTGCTCGCCGCGGACGATCTCCAGCAGCGGCAGGATCGCGACGGGGTTGAAGAAGTGGAAGCCGACGACCCGCTCGGGGTGCTTCAGCTTCGAGGCCATCTCGGTGACCGAGAGGGAGGAGGTGTTGGTCGCCAGCACGCAGGTCGGCGAGACCACGTTCTCCAGGTCCGCGAAGACGTTCTGCTTGACGCCCATCTCCTCGAACACGGCCTCGATCACGAAGTCCGCGTCGGCGAAGCCGGCGGCCTTGTCGAGCGAGCCGGTGACCAGGCCCTTGAGCCGGTTGGCCTTGTCCTGGCCGATCCGGCCCTTGCCGAGCAGCTTGTCGATCTCGGCGTGGACGTAGCCGACGCCCTTGTCGATGCGCTCCTGGTCGATGTCGGTGAGGACCACCGGCACCTCCATCCGGCGGGCGAACAGCAGCGCCAGCTGCGAGGCCATCAGACCGGCGCCCACGACGCCGACCTTGGTGACCGGGCGGGCCAGCGACTTGTCCGGCGCACCGAACGGACGCTTCGCCCGGCGCTGCACCAGGTTGAAGGCGTAGATGCCGCTGCGCAGCTCGCCGCTCATGATGAGGTCGGCCAGCGCCGCGTCCTCGGCGTCGAAGCCGGCCTGCAGGTCGGCGTCCTTGACCTGCTGGATGATGTCCAGCGCCTTGTAGGCGGCCGGGGCCGCGCCGTGCACCTTGGAGTCGGCGACCAGCCGGCCCCAGGCGACGGCGTCGTCCCAGGCCTTGCCGCGGTCGATCGCCTCGCGCTCGACCACGACGTCGCCCGTGAGCACCTTGGCGGCCCAGAGCAGCGACTGCTCCAGGAAGTCGGCCGGCTCGAAGATCGCGTCGGCGATCCCCAGCTCGAACACGTCCTTGCCCTTGAGCTGCTTGTTCTGGCTCATCGAGTTCTCGATGATGACCTTGATCGCCTTCGAGGGGCCGATCAGGTTCGGCAGGATGGTGCAGCCGCCCCAGCCGGGGACGAGGCCCAGGAAGACCTCCGGCAGCGAGAACGCCGGAACGCCCGCGCTGACGGTGCGGTAGGTGGCGTGCAGGCCGACCTCGACGCCGCCGCCCATCGCCGCGCCGTTGTAGAAGGCGAAGGAGGGGACGGGCAGCGCGGCGATCCGCTTGAAGACCTCGTGGCCGCCCTTGCCGATGGCCAGCGCGTCCGCGTGCTCCTTGAGGATCTCGACGCCCTTGAGGTCGGCGCCGACCGCGAAGATGAACGGCTTGCCGGTGATCGCGACACCGACGATCGTGCCCGCGGCGGCCTCGGCCTCGACCTGGTCCAGCGCGGTGGACAGCTTCAGCAGCGAGCCCGGGCCGAAGGTGGTCGGCTTGGTGTGGTCGAAGCCGTTGTCCAGGGTGATCAGGGCCAGCCGGCCGGCCTGCAGCGGCAGGTCCAGGTGGCGGACGTGCGCGGTCGTGACGACCTCGCCGGGGAACAGCTCGGCGCCCTGCTGCAGCAGCTCAGTCGTGGTGCTCATGGTCACTTACCACCCTCGAAGTGCGGGTTCTCCCAGATGATGGTGCCGCCCATGCCGAAGCCGATGCACATCGTGGTGAGGCCGTAACGGACGTCCGGGCGCTGCTCGAAGCGGCGGGCCAGCTGGTTCATCAGGCGCACGCCCGAGGAGGCCAGCGGGTGGCCGAAGGCGATCGCACCGCCGAACGGGTTGACCCGCTCGTCGTCGTCCGCGATGCCGTAGTGGTCCAGGAAGGCCAGCACCTGGACGGCGAAGGCCTCGTTGACCTCGAAGGCCTGGATGTCGTCGATGGTCAGACCGGCCTTGGCCAGCGCCTTCTCGGTGGCCGGCACCGGGCCGATGCCCATCACCTCGGGCTCGACGCCCGCGAAGGCGAACGAGACCAGGCGCATCTTGACCGGCAGGCCGAGCTCCTCGGCGACGTCCTCGGCGGCCAGCAGCGACGCGGTGGCGCCGTCGTTCAGACCGGCCGAGTTGCCCGCGGTGATGTTGCCGTGCGGGCGGAACGGGGTCTTCAGACCCGCCAGCGACTCCATCGTCGTGCCCGGGCGCATCGGCTCGTCCGTGGTCGACAGGCCCCAGCCGGTCTCGCCGACCTCGGGGTTGGAGTTGCGGACCGAGATCGGCACCAGGTCGGGCTGGATGTCGCCGTTGGCGTACGCCTTGGCGGCCTTCTCCTGCGAGCGCACGGCGTAGGCGTCGCAGCGCTCCTTGGTGATGTGCGGGAACCGGTCGTGCAGGTTCTCCGCGGTCATCCCCATGAACAGGGCGGACTCGTCGACGAGCTTCTCGGACACGAAGCGCGGGTTCGGGTCGACGCCCTCGCCCATCGGGTGACGGCCCATGTGCTCGACGCCGCCGGCCACGACCACGTCGTACGCGCCGAAGGCGATGCCGCCGGCGGTCGTGGTCACGGCGGTCAGCGCGCCCGCACACATGCGGTCGATGGCGTAACCGGGAACGGACTTCGGCAGGCCGGACAGCAGGGCCGCGGTGCGGCCGATGGTCAGACCCTGGTCGCCGATCTGCGTGGTGGCCGCGATGGCGACCTCGTCGATCCGCTCGACGGGCAGGTTCGGGTTACGGCGCACGAGCTCCCGGATGCACTTGACGACGAGGTCGTCGGCGCGCGTCTCGTGGTAGATGCCCTTCGGGCCGGCCTTGCCGAACGGGGTGCGGACGCCATCGACGAAGACGACGTCCCTCGCGGTACGAGGCACGGGGGCTCTCCTCCCAGGGACCAACAGGTTGAGGTGGGCAGGCTGCCGCCGTCCGTCGCACGGGGGCACGTGAGCGGCGCTGCTTCACCGTCATGCTACCCGCCGGTAACCAACCTGCCCAGGCCCGACGGCCGGTTCACCCCGTGTGTCCCCCGACACGTCCTCCCGGCGGAGCCCGGGAGCGGTGGCGCCGGGGCGCGCGGGCGGCCGCCCGGACACGACGGAGGGGATGCCGTCGCACGACGGCATCCCCTCCGCCGCGGCAGCGTTCCGCCGCTGCCACGGTCTCCGGTCCGGCCCGCGGGCTACTCCGGCTCGACCTCCGCGGCCTTGACGAAGGCCGCGGCCACGACCGGTGCCACCAGGTCGACCTGCCACTGCCGGGCGCCCAGCCGGCGCAGCGCGGCGGCCACGCCGACCGCGCTCGGGTCGGCCGGCGGCTCCCAGGAGACCCGGCGGACGAGGTCCGGCGTGATCAGGTTCTCGGCCGGCAGGTTGCGCGCCTCGGCCAGCTCGCTCACCGCGGCCCGGGCCCCGGACAGCCGGGCGGCCGCGACCGGGTCCTTCTCGGCCCAGGCGCGCGGCGGCGGCGGGCCGTCGTGCGGGGCGGCGGCCGGCGGCAGCTGGTTCTCCGGGACCTCCCGGCCCCGCTGGACGGCGGCCAGCCACTGCTCCAGCTGGCGGCGGTGGACCCGCGGCCCGAAGCCCTGGACGGCCTGCAGGGCGGCGATGTTCAGCGGCATGGCCAGCGCGGCGTTGACGATCGCGGCGTCCGAGAGCACCCGGCCGGGCGAGACGTCGCGCTCCTGCGCCAGCCGGTCCCGGGTCAGCCAGAGCTCGCGCACCACGGCGAGCTGGCGGCGCCGGCGGACCTTGTGCAGCTGCGAGGTGCGGCGCCAGGGGTCGGTGCGGGGGGCCGGGCGGGGTGCGGCGGCGATCGCCGCGAACTCCTCCAGCGCCCAGCCGAGCTTGCCCTGGGCGTCCAGCTCCTGTTCGAGTGCGTCCCGCAGCTCGACCAGCACCTCGACGTCCAGAGCGGCGTAGCGCAGCCACGGCTCGGGCAGCGGGCGGGTGGACCAGTCGACGGCGGAGTGCTCCTTGGCCAGGCTCAGCCCGAGCACGCTCTCGGTCATCGGTCCGAGGCCGACCCGGGCGAAGCCGGCGATCCGTCCGGCCAGCTCGGTGTCGAAGAGCCGCTGCGGCCGCATCCCGACCTCGGCCAGGCAGGGCAGGTCCTGGGTGGCGGCGTGCACCACCCATTCGGTGTCCGCGAGGGCGGCGCCGAGCCCGCTGAGGTCCGGGCAGGCGATCGGGTCGATCAGCGCGGTGCCGGCGCCCGCGCGGCGCAGCTGGATGAGGTACGCCCGTTGGCCGTAGCGGTAGCCGGAGGCTCGCTCGGCGTCCACGGCGACCGGTCCGGTGCCCGCTGCGAAGGCGGCGACGGTGGCGGCCAGCGCCTCCTCGTCCGCCACGACTGGCGGGATCCCCTCCTTCGGTTCGAGGAGCGGGACCGGGGCTGCTTCTTCTTGGGTGGCTGCTACGGCGTCGGTCACTCACCAAGGGTACGACGGACCTCGGGGCCAGGAGTGTTGTCGGACTGGTCAGACCGGGTTCGTGACTATGCCACCGGGCGGCCTGCGCCGTCCCCGCTCCCGTGGTCCGGGACCGGGGGCGGTCCGGAGCGGCCGCGGGGGCCGCGGTGACGCCGCCGCGGGGCCGTCCGGACGCCGCTGCGGCGGTCCTGGAGGAAACGTTCCTCCAGGACCGCCGCAGCGGCCCACCGATCGCTCAGTGGATGATGCCGGTGCGCAGCGCGACGGCGACCATCCCGGCCCGGTCACCGGTGCCCAGCTTGCGGGCGATCCGGGCCAGGTGGCTCTTCACGGTGAGCGCGGACAGGCCCATCGCGACGCCGATGGCCTTGTTGGACTGGCCCTCGGCGACCAGCCGCAGCACCTCGACCTCACGGCCGGAGAGCTCGCGGTAGGCGGACTGCTGGGTACCCGGCGCGCCCGGCGCACCGGGAGCTCCGGGGGCACCCGGCGCACCGGCGGCACCGGGCATCCCCGGCATGCCGGGGCGGCGCATCCGGCCGGCCAGACCACCCGCGCCGAGCGGCAGGCCGGGGCGACCCGGCATGGCCACGTTGGTGCGGGTACCGGTGACCACGTAGCCCTTGACGCCGCCGGCCAGCGCACTGCGGACCGCGCCGATGTCGTCGGCGGCGGAGAGCGCGAGGCCGTTGGGCCAGCCCGCGGCGCGGGTCTCGGCCAGGATGGTCAGCCCGGAGCCGTCCGGGAGGTGGACGTCGGCGACACAGATGTCGCGTGGGGTGGAGACCCGGGGGCGGGCCTCGGCGATCGAGGACACCTCGATCACGTCTCGGACGCCGAGCGCCCAGAGGTGGCGGGTGACGGTGTTTCGGACACGGGGGTCAGCGATGACCACCATGGCGGTGGGCTTGGTCGGCCGGTAGGCGACCACGTTTGCGGGGTGCTCAAGAAGGACCGACACCAGGCCTCCTGCGGGGAGTGGCGGACGGAACCCCGATGGGGCGGTCGGAGTGTTCCGCGTTTGGAAAGGGTCACAGTCTGCTTCGGCAGCTACCGTGCCCGGCTTTAGCGAAAGATCACGATCTAGTGAGTAACAATACGGACAAATCGCGCAGGTGACTGATGCGACATGCCTGGAATTCGTACAAAATCGATCAGAGTCGGCATGAATCGGTCACGTCAGGCATCGCGTCAGGCCGGACAAATCGCCGCAGAGCGGGTCCGAAGCCACACTCCGTCAGCCCTGGGGGTGGCGCTGGGTCCGGTACCGCCGCCGGCGGCCGCGGACCACCCGTCAGTGCGAGCGCGGGCGCCGGCGGGCGGGCATCGGGACCACCCCACCGAGTGACGGCACGTCGACGGCCGGCTGCGGCGCGGGCGCGACCGGGGGCAGACCGGCGCTGATGCAGAGCAGGTCCCCCCAGGCGGCCAGGTGCCGCTCGAAGCGGCCGTCGGCCGGCGTCCAGGAGGCCCGGATCTCGATCTCGGTGGACGACTCGCGGTCCGCCAGGGCGCCGAAGTACTGCGAGGCGCACCTGGTCACCGTCCCGGACGGCTCCGCGTACCCGGCGCCGTGCGCCTGCAGCGCGTCCATCAGCCAGGCCCAGCCGACCTCGGAGAGCATCGGATCGCCGGCCATCTCCGGCTCCAGCTCGGCCCGGGTCATGGTCACCACGCGGAAGTCCCCGTTCCAGGCCTCCTGCCCGGCCGGGTCGTACAGCAGCACCAGCCGGCCGTCGGCCAGCTCGTCGCCGTCCACCTCCACCGAGGCGGTCAGGGCGAACGCGTGGGGGGCGAGCCGGCGCGGCGCCGGGGCGGGGGAGAGTTCGAGCTCGGGCCGCAGCCGCGCCGCCGTCAGAGCCTCGACCGCGGCCCGGAACTCGCTCGGCGCCGCCTCCCGACCCGTTCCGCCACCTGTTCCGCCACCCTGTGCGGGGTGCCCGCCGACCGCTGCCATGCCCCGAAGACTAGGTCGAAGGCCGGGGTAATCGCCGCAACTTCTGCCCGCGCGGCGTGCCGGGACGGCAAACCGACCAGATCTTGGAGGAACCGACGAGACCGGGCGGGGAGCCGGGTCCGGGGCGCGTGCGAAGATTTGAACCGTGAGCGAGACAACGGCAGAAACCACGGCAGTCACTCAGGCAGGCACCCCCACCGGGCAGCAGCCCTCCGTGCGACGCGGCGCCGCGCACGACTCCGCGTTCCTGCGGGCCTGCCGGCACGAGCCGGTGCCCCACACCCCGGTGTGGTTCATGCGCCAGGCCGGCCGCTCGCTGCCCGAGTACCTGAAGGTCCGCGAGGGCATCCCGATGCTGGACTCCTGCATGCGGCCCGAGCTGGTCAAGGAGATCACCCTGCAGCCGGTCCGCCGGCACAAGGTCGACGCGGCGATCTTCTTCAGCGACATCGTGGTGCCGCTCAAGGCCGTCGGCATCGACGTCGACATCAAGCCCGGCATCGGCCCGGTGATCGCCGACCCGATCCGCACCGCCGAGGACCTCAAGCGGCTGCGCCCGCTGGAGCCGGACGACGTCCCCTACATCACCGAGGCGGTCGGCCTGCTCGTCGACGAGCTCGGCGGTACCCCGCTGATCGGCTTCGCCGGTGCGCCCTACACCCTCGCCAGCTACCTGATCGAGGGCGGGCCGTCCAAGAACCACGAGAACACCAAGGCCATGATGTACGGGCAGCCCGAGCTGTGGGCCGCCCTGCTCGACCGGCTGGCCGACATCACCTCCGCCTTCCTGAAGGTGCAGATCGAGGCCGGCGCCTCCGCCGTGCAGCTCTTCGACTCCTGGGTGGGCGCGCTCGCCCCCGACGACTACCGCCGCTCGGTGATGCCGTCCAGCACCAAGGTCTTCGACGCGGTCGCCGGGTACGGCGTGCCGCGGATCCACTTCGGCGTCGGCACCGGTGAGCTGCTCGGTCTGATGGGCCAGGCCGGCGCGGACATCGTCGGCGTGGACTGGCGGGTGCCGCTGAACGTCGCCGCCGAGCGGGTCGGCCCCGGCAAGGGGCTCCAGGGCAACCTGGACCCGGCCGTCCTCTTCGCGCCCACCAAGGCGGTCGAGACCAAGGCCCGCGAGGTGCTGCACGCCGCCCAGGCGCTCGGTACCAGCGGCCACATCTTCAACCTCGGCCACGGCGTGCTGCCCAGCATGGACCCGGACGCGCTCAGCCGGCTGGTCGCCTTCGTGCACGAGGCCAGCGCGCGCTGACCGACGGCGTGGCGGGTCCCCGGGTGTCGGGGGCCCGCCACCGTCGTGCTCAGGCCTCCCGCCGCTGCGCCTCCTCCTCGTTCGCCGCCTCCCCGCTCTCCCCGCTCTCCCCGCGCCGCGGCGGCTCGGTGGGCTTCGGCGGCAGCGCGGGCGTCCGGCGCCGCCGGACCAGCCGGAGCACCGCCACCACCGGCACGAGCACCAGCAGGAACGGCGCCGCCGCCGCGACCGCGACCGCCAGTGCGCGCACGATCGCGACCAGGACGTCCCAGCCGCCGCCGAGGCCCGCGCCGACCGAGTGCCAGAAGCCGTCCTTCTTCGCCGGGGCGGCCTCCCCGTCCGGTGCCCTGGTCTCCGTCCTCTGCCGCACGTCCAGCGTGACCGTGGAGAGCGACGTCTTCGCCGACAGCTCCTTCAGCTGCTTCTGCAACGACTCCAGATCCGCCTCGCGGCGGCTCAACTCGCCCTCCAGGCTGGTGATCTCGGCCAGCGTCTTCGCCTGCGCCATCAGTGCCCGGACCCGGTCGACGCTCGCCTGCTGGGTCTGCACCCGGCTGCCGACGTCGGCGACCTGCTGGGTCAGGTCGTCCGCCTGGCTGCGGCGGGACAGCACCTCGCCCAGTCCGGCCAGCTGGTCCAGGGTCTGCTGGAACGCCGCCGACGGCACCTTCAGCGTCAGCTGACCGCTCTGCGGTCCGGCCACGCCGTCGGCGGCCCGCCCGCCGCTGCCGGTCACCGTCTCGCTCGCCACGTACCCGCCGGCGGCCAGCGCCAGCTCGCGCGCCCGCGCCAGCGCGGCGTCCGCCTTGGCCACCCGTACCGACAGCTGCGCGCTGTACGCGATCTGCCGGGTGTCCACCACCGGCACCGCGTCCGACGCCCCGGCGGCGGCGCCCGGAGCGGGCGCGGCCTTCGGCGCCGCCGACGCGGCCACGCCCGGGCCCGCCGCATCGCCCGCCGGGGCCGCGGCCGACCTCTCCCTCGCCCCGCCACCGTCCGCGCCGCACCCACCGGCCAGCACCGCCACCACGGCCACCGCCGCCAGTGCCCCCGCTCCGCGCCGTCCTCGTCCCACGACCGACCCCTCCCAGTCCACGGTTGCGGCACCGCGTCCTCCGGCGCCCGGACCATTCGACGGCCGCCGCCCCCGATCGGACCCGCCCCGGAGGTCGCAGCTCGATCACGACTGGGCCGCAGGCCGGTCAAGGCCCCGGCCCGCCGTCGCCTCCGGTCGCTCGTCCGGGTGAGCGGATGCCCGTGGACCACCCCGGCCGCTACCTCGCGAGGAGGGGTGGTTCGCCGAGGACCTCGACCACCTGTCCTGGGCGCCGCGCCACACCGAGCTGATCGACGGAGCACTGGTCTTGAGGACGCGGCCGCAGCGCTCCTGGCACAGCCGGGTCGTCACCGTCCTGACCGGAGCGCTGGAGGCGCTCGTGCCGGACGGGGTCATGGTGGAGCGCGAGATGACGGTCAAGCTGGACCGACGCAACCGTCCGGAACCGGATCTGCTGGCCGTCAGCGCGGAGTTCGACCCTGACCGCACCTGGTTCGCCCCGGAGCAGGTGTCGCTCGTCGTCGAGGTCGTCTCGCCGGAGTCGGCCCATCGGGACCGCGTGGTCAAGGTCCGCAAGTACGCCGAGGCCGGGATCCCGCACGACTGGGTGGTCGAGGAGGAGGACGGCCTCCCGGTGGTGCACGTCTTCGAGCTCGAAGCCAGTACCTCCTCCTACGCGCCGGCCGGTGCCGTTCGCCGTCGATCTCGACCTCGACGGTCTCGTGCCTGTCCGGAAGCGGGCGGATTGAGGCATTGATGTAAGGACCTGCGAGACTGCGGGGCATGTCGCAAGCACAGGTCGTCGTGATCGGTGGCGGTATCGCGGGGCTGGCCGCGGCCGCTTTTCTCAGCGGGGCGGCCGGCGGGGCCGCGCGGGCGCGGGTGACGCTGCTGGAGGCGTCCGACCGGCTCGGCGGGAAGCTGTACGGGGGAGAGGTCGGCGGGGTCCGGGTGGACCTCGGGGCCGAGTCGATGCTGGCGCGGCGGCCGGAGGCGGTCGAGCTGGCGCGGGCGGTCGGGCTGGGCGGCGAGCTGGAGCCGCCCACCACCGCCAAGGCCGCGATCTGGACCAGGGGCGCGCTGCGGCCGCTGCCCGGCGGCCAGGTGATGGGCGTCCCCGGTGACCTGGTGGCGCTCGCCGCCTCCGGGGTGCTCAGCGCCGATGGCCTGGAGCGGGCCCGGCACGAGGGCGCCACCGAGGTCGGGGACGATGTCGCGATCGGGCGGTACGTCGCGGACCGGCTCGGGCGCGAGGTGGTCGACCGGCTGGTCGAACCGCTGCTCGGCGGCGTCTACGCCGGGCACGCCGACGAGATCTCGCTGCGCGCCGCCGTGCCGCAGCTGCTGGAGATCGCGCGCGGCGGGGGCTCGCTGGTCGAGGGCGTGCACGAGCTCGCCAACCGGCCGCGCACCGTCGGCACTCCCGTCTTCCAGGGCCTGCGCGGCGGTCTCGGCACGCTGCCCGAGGCGGTCGCCGCGGCCTGCGCCCGGGCCGGTGTCGAGCTGCGCACCCGTACCGCGGTGGAGGGGCTGCACCGGACCCCGGGGGGCTGGCGGGTGGTGACCGCCGGGGGCGGGGCGCTGGAGGCGGACGCCGTGGTGCTCGCGGTGCCCGCGCCCGCCGCCGCCCGGCTGCTGCGCGCGGACGCGCCGGGGGCGGCCGTCGAGCTGGACGCCGTCGAGTACGCGGGGATGGCACTGGTCACCCTGGCGTTCCGGCGGGCCGAGCTGCCCACGCCGCCGGCCGGCAGCGGGTTCCTGGTGCCGCCAGTGGACGGCCGCCGGATCAAGGCGTCCACCTTCTCCTCCAACAAGTGGGGCTGGCTGGCGCGTTCGGCCCCCGACAGCTTCGTGCTGCGCACCTCGCTCGGCCGGCTGCGCGAGGAGCAGCCGCTGGAGCTGTCGGACGAGGAGCTGGTGGCGCGGTCGCTGGCCGACCTGGGCGAGGCGATCGGTCTGACCGCCCGCCCGTACGACACCGCGGTGACCCGCTGGCGGTCCGGCCTGCCGCAGTACCCCGTCGGCCACCTCGACCGGGTGGCCCGGATCCGGGCCGCGGTCGGCCGGGTGGGCGGGCTCGCCGTCTGCGGCGCGGCCTACGACGGCGTGGGCATCCCGGCCTGCGTCGCGAGCGCGCGGGCGGCCGTCGCCGCGCTCGACGAACTGTTGACCCCGGCGACCGGGGAGAACGTCACGGAGAGGACAATGGGCGCATGACTGAGACCGTTGAGCAGCAGCCGGAGCAGCAGCCCGAGAAGAAGAAGGCGCGCGACCTGAACCAGGTCATCCGCTACACCATGTGGTCGGTGTTCAAGCTCAAGGGCGAGCTGCCCGAGGACCGCACCGCGCTGGCCGCCGAGGTCGACGAGCTGTTCGCGCAGCTCGCCGCGAAGGACGTCACCGTGCGCGGCACCTACGACGTCTCCGGTCTGCGGGCGGACGCCGACATCCTGGTCTGGTGGCACGCGGCGGACTCCGACGACCTCCAGGAGGCGTACAACCGCTTCCGCCGCACCGGCCTCGGCCGGGTGCTGGAGCCGGTCTGGTCCAACATGGCGCTGCACCGCCCGGCCGAGTTCAACAAGTCGCACATCCCGGCCTTCCTGGCCGACGAGCGCGCGCGCGACTACGTCTGCGTCTACCCCTTCGTCCGCTCCTACGAGTGGTACCTGCTGCCGGACGCCGAGCGGCGCGCGATGCTCGCCGAGCACGGCCAGATGGCGCGCGGCTACCCGGACGTGCGGGCCAACACGGTCGCCTCGTTCGCGCTCGGCGACTACGAGTGGCTGCTCGCCTTCGAGGCGGACGAGCTGCACCGGATCGTCGACCTGATGCGCGACCTGCGCCCGTCCCGGGCCCGGCTGCACGTCCGCGAGGAGGTCCCCTTCTACACGGGCCGCCGCAAGCCGGTCAGCGAGCTGCTCAACGGCCTGGTCTGACGCCTCCGCCCGAGGGGCCGGCCGTTCCCGTCGAGGGGAGCGGCCGGCCCCTCGGCCGTCGGCGGGTCAGCTCCGGTGCGGGCGCAGGGCCGCGCGGAGGCGGGCGTCCGGCAGCGCGACGGAGCCGATCATCGCGACGGCGGTGAGCAGCTCGCGCTCGTCGTCGTCGGTGAGGCCGTGCTGGCGGGGCGGCCGCACCTCGCGCAGCACCTCCTGGCCGACCGGGGAGGCCCAGCGGGTGTAGGGGTAGACGTCGACCCGGGCCATCAGCAGCGTGCCCGCGGTCAGCACCAGCGGCAGGGAGAACCAGGCCAGCGGTGCCAGCGCGTCGCCGCCGGAGAAGGCGCCGACCGCCAGCGCGGCCGCCAGCAGCACCAGCGTGAGCAGCATCGCCTGCCGGACCTGGCGGATCACCAGGACGGTCTGCCGCTGCACCGGCGCCGGGGTGGCCAGACCGGCCAGTGCGAGGCGGCCGCCGATCTCCAGCACGGTCGGGTGGACGGACATCACCCGGCGCAGGTCGTCCGTCCGGCACTGGCCCCCGGGCCCGACAGCGGCGACCACCGCCCGCTCCAGGCGGCTGCGGCCCCTGGGGTCGACGACGGTGGTCCAGCCGGTGTGGGCGAGGTGCAGCCGGCCCCGGGAGGCCATCAGGACCAGGGCCAGTTCGACCACCCGGTCCGGGCCGCCCGCCAGGTAGGCCGTCTCGTACAGGCCGATGCCGACCGCCTCGGGCGGCCGGGGCCCCTCCTGCCCGGCGAGCGCGTCGGCGGTGGCGGTCATCCGGACCAGCCGGATGCAGGAGAGCACCGCGCTGACGCAGGCCGGGATCAGGAAGAGCAACCACATGGGCCCGTTGTAGACCTGCCCCCGCTCCGGGCGGAACGCCTTTCCGGTGCGCGATATCGAACTGTGACTCGGGAGGGCGGTGGGCCTCAGGATCCGCAGCTGCTCCCGCCACCGCAGCTGGAGGAGGATCCGCAGCTGCTGGAGCCGCCGCCGCAGCTCGACGAGGAGGAGCCACAGCTCGACGAGGACGAGCCGCAGCTGCTGCCGCCGCAGCTCGACCCGGACGAGCCCGAGCCCGAATCGGAGCCGCTGCCGCACCAGGTGACGCCGCCGCAGGAAGTGCCGGAGGAGCCGGAGGAGCACGAGGTGTAGGTGGAGGACGAGGAACCGCCCGTCGCCGCGGCCTTGGCGGTCGCCAGGTCGGCCGCCGCCGCGGCGAGCATCGCCTCCTGGAGCTCCGCGTCGTCCAGCCCGGAGGCGGCCAGCCCGCTGAGCGCGACCGCGCCGAGCAGGACGCCGCCGGCCGCCCGCGGTGCCAGGCCGGCACTGGGCTTCCACGGCTTGCCGACGGACATCAGGGCGAGCTGACGGCGGCCGGCCGGGGTGATCCGTCCCTTGAACGGCCAGGTCACCAGCAGCGACACCAGACCGAGGACCACCAGCACGGACGGGAGCCAGAGGACGGGGCGGTCCGCCTCCCCGAGGTCGACCGCGTGGGCGACCACGGTGGTCACCACCACGCTCAGCAGGGCGAGCCAGAGCAGCCGACGGGCCACCTTGGCCCGGTGCATCAGGGCGGGGTTGCGCAGCAGCCCGCGGTTGGCGAGCCCGTCGCCGAGCTGCTGGACGGCGGGGGCGCGCATCACCGCGCGCCGCAGCGGGGCGAGCTCCCGCTGCCCGGTCGGCCCGACCGCCTCGATGATCGCCTCGTCGACGGCGTCGTAGGCCTTCCGGGTGGTCAGCGTGACCAGGCCGGCCCGGTTGACGACGACGCGGCCGGCCTGGTGCATCCGGACCAGGGCGGTGTCGAAGACCCGGCCGGGGCCGCCGGAGAGGAACGCGGTGTCCAGCAGCGGCAGTCCGCGGCCGGGCAGGCCCTTGACCTGCGGTACCCGCCGGACCCGGCCCTTGGTGTACGAGGCGTACGACGCGGCCGCGACCAGCAGCAGCGCCGGTACGACGAAGAAGGTGTTGTGCCACATGGGCGGTTCCCCCGGAATGGTGTGGGTGGTTCTGGTTCAGTGCCGCGGGCCGGGCCGCAGGGCCCGGCGCAGGCGGGCGAGCGGCCCCTGCGGACGCTCGGGCGCGGGGCCGTGGAGCCATCGCTCCAGAGCCTGCCGCTGCTCGGGGTCGAGCGTTGGGTCGAGCGCGGGGCCGGGCTCGGTGCCGGGCTCGGTGCCGGGCCGCCCGGCGTCCGGGCGGGTGCCCGGCTCGTCGGTGAGCGCCCACGCGGCGAAGGCGCGGGCGTCGGCGCGGTAGCCGCCGGTCTGCGGGTGCGTCCGCGCGTAGGCGAGGAACAGCGGCCCGTACCGCCGGCCGAGCAGGCGGGGCAGCTCCGGGGCCACCTTGGCGGTGGTGTCCCGGCGCTTGGCGGCCAGACCGGCCGACTGGGCGCGGACCTGGGCCGGGTCGAAGCCGGGCGGGACGGGCCCGCCGGCCACCAGGGCGGCCAGCAGTTCCTCCTGGCGCCGGGCCAGCGCGGCGCGGGCGGCGGTGAGGCCGTGGGCCTCGCCGGTCGGGCCGGTCATCCGGCCCGTCCCCCGTCCAGCACGCGGCGGATGGCGTCCAGTTCGGCCGCCAGCTCGGCGGGCGGCGGGAAGTTGGCGTCCCGCTCCAGCAGGACGCCGGGCGGTGCGACCCGGTCGCAGAGCTCGGCCAGCACCTCCAGCACCGGTTCGGTGACGGGGTGGGCGTGGGTGTCGTGCCAGACGCCGTCGATCATGGTGCCACCGGCGACGTGGACGTAGGCCAGCGCCTCCAGCGGCAGGCGGTCCAGTTCGGCGGCCGGGTCCAGACCGAGGTTGACCCGGTTGGTGTGCAGGTTGGCGACATCGATCAGGAGCCGGACACCGGTGCGCTCGACCAGCTCGGCGAGGAACTGTCCCTCGGTCAGTTCGTCGTCCGGCCAGGCCAGCTGGGCGGCGATGTTCTCCAGGGCCAGCGGCACCGGGAGCCGGTCCTGCGCGATCCGGACGTTCTCGGCGATCACCCTGAGGGCGTCGCGCGAACGGGGCACCGGCAGCAGGTGCCCGGCCTCCAGGCCACCGGCCCGGACGAACGCCAGGTGCTCGGTCACCAGCGGGGAGCCGAGCGCGCCGGCCGCCTCCGCGAGCCGGTCGAGCCGTGCCGGGTCGGGCCGGTCGGCGCCGCCGAGGCCGAGCGAGACGCCGTGCGGGACCACCGTGACGCCGCGGGCCCGCAGGATCCGCAGCGACTCGGGGAGGTGGTCGGCGCAGACGTTCTCCGCGACCACCTCGACCCAGTCCAGGCCGGGCTGGCGCTCCACGACGGTGTCGATCTCGCCGCGCCAGCCCAGGCCGACGCCGAGCGCGGTGGGTGCGGGACCGGCCGTACCCGCCGGTCGTTCGGTGGCCCCGGTCGGAGCGGCGGGCGTCCTGCGCCGGACGGCAGGAGAGGTCATGGGTTCGCCCCCTTCGGAGGGCTGGGTGGGAAGCCGTCGGCCGACGCGGGCATCGTCGCCAGGGTCGGGCCGGGCCGTGCTGCTGAGGATGTCCCCGGTGGGAGCGGCTGCCAAGCCCCATCCGGTCTTCTCAGAGCATTATTTGAGCTTGTCGACCCGGTGATGAGGGACTTTGGTCCCGTCCCTGTCACCGGCCCCCCGGACGGGGCGGAAATTCGGAGGCGAACCGGTCGGCGGGGCGGTTACGGTACCCGCCCATGACGACGCTGACCGTGCGTGACTTCCGCCCCGCCGACGCCGAGGCCGCCGCGGCCGCCCACCGGGCGGGCCGCGAGCACCTGCTCCTCACCCCCGAGGTCTTCACCTGGCTGAACGCCCGCCGGGCCGCGGGGGAGCACTTCCGCACCTTCGTCGCCGAGCTGGACGGCGAGGTGGTCGGCTCGGTCCGGTGCGGTGTGGTCGTCGGCACCACCACCCGGGGCATCGGGTACGCCAACGGCAGTGTGCTGCCGGCCTTCCGGCGCCGCGGGGTCTTCACCGCCCTGCTGGCGGCGGCCGAGCGGCACCTGGCCGGGCACGGCGTGGTCGAGCTGCACAGCTGGGTGGACGAGGAGCCGGCGTCACGCGCCTTCGCCGTCGCCCGCGGCTTCACCGAGGGGCGGCTGGCCCACTTCGCCGGCCGGGACCTCGCCCGTCCGCTGCCCGCCGTCCCGGCACTGCCGCCCGGGGTCGAGCTGCGCCCGGCCACCGACTGGGCGGACGACCCGTACCCGATCTTCGTGATCGAGGCGGACGCGGCCCTGGACGAGCCGGGCGAGATCGCGATGGACGCCGCCGACTACGAGGCGTTCCTGACGGGGGACTGGGCCCGCCCGGACCTCGACCGCGAGCTGACCGTGGTGGCGGTGGTCGACGGCGAGCCGGCCGCGTTCAGCGCGGTGCAGACGGACGGCGCGGAACGCTACTGGTCGGCGTTCACCGCCTGCCGGCGGGCCTTCCGGGGCCGGGGGCTGAGCAAGCTGGCCAAGACCGAGTCGCTGCACCGGGCCCGGGCGGCCGGCTACCGGTGGGCCTACACCAGCAACGACGCCACCAACGCGCCGATGCTCGCGATCAACGCGTGGCTCGGGTACGAGCGGTGCGCGAGCGAGCGGAAGTTCACCAAGCGGTCGGAGGGGTGACGGGCCGGGAGGGAGCGGCCGGTTTCGGTCACTCGAAAGAGTGAATCCGGCGCACTTCCCCCGCGCTGCGCCGGGTGGACCGCCGTGTCGGGAGTCCCCGGCGTTCTGTGCGGGCATCACCTCACGGCAGACAGTTCGTGCCCGAGTCTTCCTCGGTGGGGGATGCTATGGAGATCCTGCTTCAGGTCCTGGTCGGGTTCGTTCCGGCCGTGATCGGCTTTCTCGCGGCCCGCTCCCTCGCCCGGACCAGACTGTTCCTGCGGTACGGCTTCCTCCGGGTGCTGCTCGCCCCGTACGGCCGGGTCCAGATCGTCACCCCCAGCATCGAGGCGGCGGCGTTCGCGTTCGCGAAGGACGGCCGCCCGCTGATCAGCCGGGGGCCGAAGAACGTCCTCTTCATGCCGATGGCCGAGGCCCGGGCGATAGCCCAACTCACCGATCTGCTGAGGAAGATCAACCGGAAGGCGACGATAGAACTGGTCACCGCCGGGGCGCAGGACCCGAGGATGCCGACCTTCTCGATCGGCGGACCGAGCGTCAATCCGTACTCGGCGACCGTGCTCGGCGCGGGATTCCCGGACTTCTGCATCGAGTACCCGGACGCGGCCCGGGCCCGCTGGGGCGGAATGACCTTCGAGGCGCAGTACAACGCGGCCGACGAGTTGATCCGGGACCACGGTTTCGTCTTCGTGACCCGGACGTCGCGGCAGGCGCCCTGCGTCGTGCTCTGCGGGGTCTTCGCCTTCGGCTCGGCGATGGCCGTGGAGGCGTTGGCGGCCGCCACCCGGAAGTCGCCGCTGGCGGCGATCTTCCGCGCGGGGGAGAAAGGATTCGTCGCGGTCGAGGGCCGGGTGATCGGTCTGGACACCGTCGATGTGACCGTCGAGGTCTGCCGGTTGCTGCCGGTGGTGTGAGCGGACGGCGCCCCGGGTGCGGCGCCGCAGGCCTTTCCGGCAGCTCGGGGCGGCCTTCCCGTCCTGCCCCTTGAGACGAAGTGGTCCAGACCGCACGGGTGCGAAACGGGACAGGTCGGGAGGGTCTGGGGCGAGAAGTGGCTTGAATCGCCGGTGTTTTGCTTCACTGTCATCACATCATCGGCATAATCGCGCCCATGACGATCAGCCGCGCGAACGTGAGCGCGATTGCCGAGGACCTGTATGTGTGGCTTCCGCCGAAGCGCGGCTGGGGCCTGGCCAACTGCGGGCTGCTCACCTCACCGCGGACGGCGCTCTGGATCGACACGCCCTACGATCCCTCCCTCGCCGCGGAGTTCCTCGCGCAGAGCCGGCAGCGGCTGGCCGACGGGGTGGACATCGACCGGGTGATCGTCACCCACGCCAACGGCGACCACCTCTGGGGCGCCGGGGTGGTGCCCGACGCCGAGGTGATCGCCACCCGGGAGGCGCTGGAGCACATCCACTGGGAGCCGACGCCGAAGCAGCAGCACGCGCTGGTCGCGGGCAGCGACCCGGCCTCGCCGCTCGGCGGCTACCTCCGGGAGCACTTCGGCCCGTTCGACTGGTCGCAGACCGATCCCGTCCACCCGCACACCGTCTTCACCGGTGAACTGGAGCTGCGGGTGGGGGAGTACCCCGTGCGGATCACCGGGCTGCCGGCCGCGCACACCGGCGGCGACCTGCTGGTCCACCTGCCGCACCAGCGGGTGGTGTTCACCGGTGACGTGATCTTCGGCTCGACGCCCGAGCAGCCCGGAGACCACCCCTCGCACTGGGCCGGACCGCTGGAGAACATCATCGGCGCCTGCGAGCAGGCGCTGGCCACCGGCGCCGAACTCTTCGTCCCCGGCCACGGTCCGGTGCTCGACCGGTCCGGCGTGGAGGCCCACATCGGCTACCTCGGGTACGTGCGCGGCCGCGCCCACGCGCTGCACCGCGCCGGGATACCGGCCCTGGACGCGGCCCGACGGATCATCGCCGAGCAGCGCCACCCCGAACTCGGCCTGCCCGAAAGGCTGGTGCTCACCGTCGCGGCCGAGTACCGGCACCTGGACGGCAGCGCGGTGCCGAACGTCCTGGAGGCGATGGGCCAGGTCGCCCTGGTGGCGCGGGAGCTGGCCCAGGACGCGGGCCGGATGTCGACGCCGCGCCCCCGGCGGTTCCCCTCCTCGCCGGCCTGACCACCTGTCGCCGAGGCTCCGCCACCGGCACCTCCCCACCCCTTCGAGCGAGGACTTCCGAGGACTTCGATGACCCAGATCGCGCTGCTGGCCCTCGCGGTGGCCACGGTCGCCGCGCTCGCGGCGGCCGCCGTCCTGGCCCGCGGACGCGCCCGGGCACTCGCCCGGGCCACCGCCGCCGAGGCGGCCACCGTCCACAGCGAGGAGCGCACCCGCACCGCCGAGGGCCGGCTGGCCCGGGTCGAGCAGCAACTGCGCGAGGCCCGGACGGCCGCCCGGCGGGCGGACGAGGAGGCCCGCCGGGTCGAGACCAGGGCGCTCGCCGCCGAGGGCCGGGTCCGGGAGGCCGAGCAGCGCACCGCGGCCGCCGACCACCGCGCGGCCGAGGCGGAGCTGCACGCCCGGGCGGCCGAGGACCGCACCGCGGAGGCCGGCCGGCAGCTCGCGGCCGCCCAGGTGCGGTCGGCCGCCCTGCTGGCCGAGGTCGGTCACCTGGCCGAGGAGCGGGTGGCGGCCGCCGCGCTGCGGCTCAGCCACCCCAACGCGCCGGACACCGGGCCGCTGGACGCGCGGGCCGCCGGTCCGGAGGCGGTGCGCGCCCTCCAGGCCGTGCTGGACGCCTCGGTCGCGGCCGTCACCGGTGAGCGCGAGCGGGTCGACGCCGCCGCCCGGGCCGCGATGCGCGGTGCCACCTCCAAGATCCAGACCCTGCTGTACCAGATCCAGAGCCTGGTCCAGCAGCTCCAGCACGACAACGACGACCCGCGGCTGCTGGAGGTCGACTTCCGCAACGAGGTCGCGCTGCGCCGGATCCAGACCATCGCGGTGCTCTGCGAGGCCTGGCCCGGTCTGGCCCGGACCGACTCGCCCCTGGCCGAGGTGGTGGTCGGGGCGCTCTCCCGGGTGCCCGGCTACGCCCGGATCAAGGTGGCCAACCACCTGCGCGAGAACCGGCTCGCCGTGGTCGCCCGGGCCGCCGAGCCGCTCGCCATCACGATCGCCGAGCTGCTCGCCAACGCCGCGTCGTACTCGCACCCGGAAACCGATGTGCCGGTGACCGTCCAGCAGGGCGGCCGCGGCGCCCTGGTGATCATCGACGACAGCGGCATCGGGATGGAGGAGGACCAGCTGCGCCGGGCCCGCCGGCTGCTGGCCGGTCCCTCGGACGTGCTGCTGACGGAGCTCGGCAACCCGCCGAAGACCGGCTTCGCGGTGGTCGGCAAGCTCGCCCGGCAGTACGGGTTCTCCTGTCACATCGAGCCCTCGCCGTACGGCGGCATGCGGACCATCGTGCGGATCCCGGCCGCCCTGCTGACGGTCGTGGACGAGGAGCAGCCGCTCTCGGTGCTCACCCCGCTGCCGCTGCGGGCGGGCGCCGGCCCGGCTCCCGCGCCCACCGTCCAGGCGGTGCCGACCCCGCGTGCGGGAGCCGATGATCCCACCGGGCAGGACGTGCCGGAGTGGCACGACGTGCCGGACGGGCACGACACGCCGACCCGGCACCCGGCGCCGGCCATGCACGTCGTGCCGCCGGTACGGGGGGTGACCGCCGACGACAGCGGTCTGCCGAGCCGGCGCCGGCGCCGACCGCTCGGCCCGCAGGTGCCGGAGGCGGCCCGGCCCTCCGGCGGGGCTGCCGCGCCGGAGGGTGCCGCGGACGGCGCGGCGCGGTCCGCCGCCACCGGCCGGTCCGCCCGGACGCCCGAGCGGGCGGCCGCCTGCTGGGACGCCCTGCAGCAGGGCACGGGCTCAGGCCGCGCCGCCGTCGCGGAGGCGGCCGCCGCGGGCACCTCGCCCGGCGGGGCCCCGGGCCCGACCGCCACCGGAGCCGCCACCGACCCGGCGGGTACCTGCACGACGGGTACCGCCTCCACGAGCGACACCTCCACGAGCGCCGCCTCCACGAGCGACACCTCCACGAGCGCCGCCCCCACGAGCACCACCCGCGCCGAGGCCACCGGAGCGGAGGCCGCCGACCACACCGGCTCCGCCGACCGCTCGGACCGGACCGGCCGCCACCCCGCCCAGACCTCCGAAGGAGCCGAGCAGTGAGCACGCCCAGCCCTACCGCCACCGATGAGATCTCATGGGTGCTGACCCCGCTGCTGGAGCTGCCGGGTGTCCTGCACGCGGTGATCGCGACCGGTGACGGCCTCGTCGAGGGCGCCTCGGCCGGCCTCGGCCGAGCCTCGGCGGAGCGGGTCGCCGCGATGACCGCCACCGTGCACGCCGCCGCCCGCGCGTTCACCACCGCCTTCACCGACGTCGAGCAGCCCCGGCTGGCGCAGACGGTCGTGGAGTCCGAGCTGGGCTTCGCCATCGTCGTCCCGGCCGGGGAGAACACCTCACTGGCGGTGTTCACCACGCCGGAGGCCCAACTCGGCAACGTGGCCTACCAGATGCAGGTGCAGGTCGCCGCCCTGGGCCGCGCGCTGGCGAGCCCGGCCCGGCAGCAGGACACCACCGCCCGGTCATGACCGCCGTACCCCGCAGGCGGATGGTCCCCGCCTACCTGGCCACCGGCGGCCGGACCAGGCCCGGCACGGCGGGCTTCGAACGGCTCACCGTCCTGTACGCGGCCGGTGCGGAGCCGCCGCAGGACGTGGAGGACGAACACCGGCGGCTCTGGGAGCTGCTGCGACCGGGCGCACTGACCGTGGTGGAGGCCGCCGCCCACCTGCGCCTGCCGGTCAGCGCCACCGTCTTCCTCGCGGCCGACCTGGTCGAGGCGGGCTGCTTACAGGCCCGTGCCCCGATCCCCCGCGCACAGCAGACCGACCGCTCCATCGTCGAGAGGCTCCTCGTTGGACTCCGCACGCTCCGGTAGCCCGACCGGCCGGACCGACCGGGTGGGCTACCTGCCCGACCGGGACCAGACGCTGATGAAGCTGGTGGTCGCCGGTCCGTTCGGCGTCGGGAAGACCACGCTGATCCGCACCCTGTCGGAGATCCCCACGCTGCACACCGAGGAGGCGATGACCGAGACCGGTGCCCCCGTCGACGACGCGGAGGGTCTGCCGGGCAAGACCACCACCACGGTGGCGGTCGACTTCGGTCGCCTGACGCTGCCCGGGCAGGTGGTGCTCTACATGTTCGGCACCCCCGGGCAGCGCCGGTTCTTCCCGCTCTGGCAGGACATCGCCCGCGGCGCCCTCGGTGCCCTGGTGCTGGCCGACACCCGCCGGCTCGCCGACTCCTTCGAGATCATGGACATGGTCGAGGAGCAGGGGCTGCCCTACGCGGTCGCCGTCAACTGCTTCCCGGGCGCGCCCGCGCACCCGATCGAGGTGCTCCGGGCCCACCTGGACCTGCACGCCGCCACCCCGCTGGTGCTCTGCGACGCCCGTGAGCGCGGTTCCAGCCTCGACGCACTGATCGCGCTGACCGAGCACGTGCTGCACGGTCTGCCCGCCACACCCGACGCCGCCCCGGAGCAGCCGTGACCAGCACCGACGAAGCGACCGCCACCGACGAAGCGACCGCCACCGACGAGGCCCCCACGGCCGCCGGCTCCGGCAGCGCGCCCGGCGCCCGGCCGGTGCCGATCTACGGCCCGGCCTTCGCCGCCGACCCGCAACTCGTCTACGAGCGGCTGCGCCGCTACGGCGCCGTCGCCCCGGTGGAGATCTCGCCCGGCGTGGAGGCCCTGCTGGTCACCGACTACCAGGCCGCGCTGGACCTGCTGCGCGACACCGACACCTTCTCCAAGGACTCCCGGGCCTGGCAGCAGACCGTCCCGCCGACCTCCCCGCTCCTGCCGGTGCTCGGCTACCGCCCCACCGCCTTCTTCAGCGACGGCGAGGTGCACGCCCGCTACCGCCAGGTGATCACCGACGGCCTGGCCCTGCTCGAACCGCACCTGTTGCAGCGCCGGGTCGCCGAGGTCGCGCACCGGCTGATCGACGCCTTCGTGGCCACCGGTTCGGCCGATCTGATCGACGAGTACGCCCGGCAGCTGCCGGTGGCCGTGTTCAACACCTGGTTCGGCGTCCCCGAGGAGCACAGCGCCCGGCTGGTGGCCGGCATCGCCGGCATGATGGAGTCCACCGAGAAGGCCGTCGCCGCCTACGGCGACCTCGTCTCCGTGGTCACCGGCATGGTCGCCGAGCGGCGCGAGCGCCCCCGGCACGACCTCACCTCGTGGTTCCTCACCCACCCGGCCGGGCTGGACAACGACGAGGTGGTCCGGCAGATCACCCTCACCATGATCGCCGGGAACCAGCCGACCACCAATCTGATCGGCAACGCGCTGATGCGGCTGCTCACCGACGCCCGGTACGCGGGATCGCTGTTCGGCGGCGCCATGACGGCCTACCAGGCGATCGACGAGGTGCTCTGGCACGACCCGCCGCTGGCCAACCTCTCCGCCCACTACCCGCGCTACGACATCACTTTCCACGGCCGGGAGATCCCCGCCGGCTCGCTGGTGCTGGTCTCCTACGGGGCCGCCAACTCGCAGGCCGCGCCGCCCACCGACGGCACCGAGCTGCGCAGCGGCGAGTCCGCCCACCTGGCCTGGGCGGCCGGCCCGCACGCCTGTCCGGCCCGGGACCCGGCGCTGCTGATCGCGATCACCGCGATCGAGCAGCTCACCAGCCGGCTGAGCGACCTCGAACTGAGCACCGGCGCCGAGGACCTCCTCTGGCGTCCGGGCCCGTTCCACCGCGCCCTGCTCCACCTCCCGGTGCGCTTCCAGCCGGTCGGCGGATAGCCGCGGGCCCGGGCGCCGAACCGGCTCCCGGGCCCGCGTGCCGTGCCGTGCTTAGCTGCCGTCGGCCGGGCGCAGCGTCAGCGAGATGCTGTTGATGCAGTAGCGCTGGTCGGTCGGCGTGCCGTAGCCCTCGCCCTCGAAGACGTGGCCCAGGTGCCCGCCGCAGCGCGCGCAGCGGACCTCCACCCGGCGCATGCCGAGCGTGGTGTCCTCGATGTACTGCACCCGGTCCCCGGCGAGCGGGGCGTAGTAGGACGGCCAGCCGCAGTGGCTGTCGAACTTGGTCTCCGAGCTGAACAGCTCCGACCCGCAGGCGCGGCAGCTGTAGACCCCGACGGTCTTGGTGTCGGTGTACTCACCCGTGAACGGGCGCTCGGTGCCGGCTTCGCGGAGCACGTGGTACTCGTCGGGGCTCAGCTCGGCGCGCCACTCGGCGTCGCTCTTCTCGATCTCGTAGCTCATCGCAGACTCCCGGTCGGCAGGTCTCGGACGTCGGTGCCAACGCTCGCGAGGTGCCGGAGGATTTCCGGCCCGAGGTTGGTGACGTCACCGGCGCCCATGGTGAGCAGCAGGTCGCCCGGGCGGGTCAGGCCCGCCAGCAGGGCGGGGGCGGCGTCGAACGCGTGCTCGGCGGTGACCTCGGCACCGGCCCGCTTCGCCGCGTCGATGATCAGCTCGCTGGTGACGCCGGGGATCGGGTCCTCGCGGGCGGGGTAGATGTCCAGCACCACCGAGGCGTCGGCCAGGGCGAGCGCCCGGCCCATCTCCTCGGCGAGCTGCTGGGTGCGGCTGAACAGGTGCGGCTGGAAGACCACGAGCACCCGCCCGGCGCCGTGCAGGCCCTCCCGGATCGCCTCCAGGTCGGCGGTCATCTCGGTGGGGTGGTGGGCGTAGGAGTCGATCACCTGGACGCCGGCCGCCTCGCCCTTGAGCTGGAGCCGCCGCCGCACGCCGGTGTAGGCGCCGAGCGCCTTGGCGAGGTCGGCGGCCGGCACGCCCAGGGCGACGCCGGCGGCCAGCGCCGCGACCGCGTTGTGGGCGTAGTGCCGGCCGGGCACCGAGACGGTGAAGGTCAGCTCGGCGCCGTCCAGCCGGACGGTGACCTCGCTGGTCATGCCGTGCGCGACCACCGACAGCACGCGGACGTCGGCGTCCTCGGCCGCGCCGACGGTGACGACGTTCAGGCCCTCGCGGCCGGCCACCCGGGAGGTCAGCTCGCGGGCGCCGTCGTGGTCGGCGGAGACCACCAGGGTGCCGCCGGGGGCGATCCGGCCGACGAAGGTCTCGAAGGACTCGTAGATCTCCTCGATCGAGGCGTAGTTCGCGTGGTGGTCGAGCTCGACGTTGAGCACGATCGCCACCTCGGGCGCGTACTTGTGGAAGCTGCGGTCGCTCTCGTCGGCCTCCGCGACGAAGATCTCGCCGGTGCCGTGGTGGGCGTTGGAGCCGGGCGCGTCGAGGTCGCCGCCGATCGCGTACGAGGGGTCGAGGCCCAGCTCGCCGAGGGCGACGGCGAGCATGCTGGTGGTGGTGGTCTTGCCGTGGGTGCCGGCCACGGCCAGCGCCCGGCGGCCGCCCATCAGCGCGGCCAGCGCGTCGGAGCGGTGGACCACCGGGACGCCCCGCTCGCGGGCGGTGGCCAGCTCCGGGTTGTCCGCGCGGATGGCGCTGGACACGACCACGCTGCTGACACCGTCCGGCACGTGCTCGGCGGCGTGGCCGATGTGCACGACGGCGCCGAGCGCGCGCAGCGCCAGGACGGTCTCGGACTCCTTGGAGTCGCTGCCGGAGACGCTGGCGCCGCGCACCGCGAGGATCTTCGCCAGGCCGGACATCCCGGCGCCGCCGATACCGATGAAGTGCGGGGCGTGCAGGTCGTGCGCGGCGTCGTTCAAGGCAAGGCTCCGTACGGGCGGGGGCAGACAAGGGGCAGAGCGGGTACAGCGGGTACGTCGGTCGGCGGACCAACGGGCGAATCGTCCTCGCGGATGGGCCGCAAGGACGATTCTGCACCACCGGCGGGTCGGGTCAGGAGTCGCTGGCGAACAGTCGCAGGACGGGGACACCCACCTTGTGCCGGGCCTGGGAGGCCCAGTCGCGGTGGAAGAACTCCTCCACGAAGTGCGGCGAGGTGAGCACCACGACCTCGTCGGCCCGGTGCTCCTCGACCACCGCGCGCAGCCGCTCCAGCGGCTTCTCCTCGACCAGCTCGCCGATCGCCTCCGCGCCGGCCTGGCGCAGGTGGCGCAGGCTGTGGGCGAGCGATTCGCCGGCCACCGTCGGCTCGTGCTCGGACTCGTCGTGCTCGCGCACCACCTTGTCGAGGTGGCCGAGGGCGACGTCGTCCAGCGCCCTCAGCAGCTCGTCCTGTTTGCCGCGCGGCTGCATCAGGACGACGAAGGACACCTTCTCGTCGCTGTGGAGCGTGGTGACGAGCTCCACATCGGCGTCGGAGAGCGCCTTTTCGATCATCAGTACCGTCTTGAACACGTGAGTCCCTTCCAGTGACCGGCCCCCGGGCCCCGGCATCGCATCCCATACTGCCCGGCGGGAAGCTTTCCGCATGCTGCCCCGCGACCCTGCGGGCCACGCGGGTGGAGCTCCCGAAGGAGAGCGGGATCACTGTCCGGCGGTCACGGGGGCCGGTGACGCGGCTTGCGGGTGAAGACGCAGGTAGCGGGTGAAGAGGAATCCTTTCTGCTCGATCAATGAGACCAGTCGCATCCGCTGCACGTCAGGCATTTCCGCATCGTGGATGATGCGCGGCGCGTCGCCGGCCGTGATCAGCGGTGCCACCGACAGGCACAGCTCGTCCAGCAGGTCCGCGGCGGCCAGCTGCCCCAGCAGCCGCGGACCGCCCTCGCTCAGCAGCCTCGTCCACCCCCGCTCGGCCAGGGCCGCGACCGCGGCGGGCAGGTCCACCGAGCCCTTCCCGGCCACCACCACGTCGGCCACCTCGGCCACCGCCCGGCGGCTGCGCGCCGGCGCGTCCTCGGTGGTGATCACCACCGTCCGCACCAGCGGCTCGGTGAACAGCGGCGCCGCGAGGTCCAGCCCCAGCGAGCGGCTGACGATCGCGATCACCGGGGCCGGGGCCTGCCCGGCCGCCGCCCGCGCCGCGGCGAAGTCGGCCCGGGCCCGGCCCGGCCGGTACCCCTCGGCGCGGACCGTCTCGGCGCCCACCAGCACCACGTCCGACAGCGCCCGCAGCACTCCGAAGATCCGTTTGTCGGCGTCCCCCGAGAGCCCCTCGGACAGGCCCGCCAGCTTCGCCCCGCCGTCCAGGCCGGCCACCATGTTGGCCCGCAGCCACGGCCGGCCCTGATTCACCTGCTCGGGGTACGCGTAGACGGCGGCGAGCGACTCCAGCGACGCGGGATCGGCGAACGGCCGGGACAGCGGACTGATCAACTGTTGCATGCCGTCCAGTCTCGTCGCCCGGCGCCCGGCGATCCACCGGCGGCCCTCGGCCCGAGCGGTGCGCCGGCAGGCGTACCCTCTAGTACCGTGCCCGCAGCCCCACTCCCCGACGCGCCGACCGAGCCGATAGCGACCGCAGACGTGGCCACCGCTCCCCTCGCGCTCACCGACCGGCGCCCCGTCGTCCCCGCCGAGCGCCTGGTGGCCGAGATGGTCCCGCCACCGCGCTTCTCCCTCGTCAGCTTCGGAACGTACCTCCCGGACCCGAACCAGCCCAGCCAGTACGAGGCGGTCCAGGTCCTGGAGCAGTTCGCCGGCACGCTCAACGCCGGAGACGGCGGCGCCCCCAAGCGCAGCTGGTTCCGCCGTACGGCCCCCGTGCCCACCGGCCCGGCCGGCGTCTACCTGGACGGCGGCTACGGCGTCGGCAAGACCCACCTGCTGGCCTCGCTCTGGCACGCCGCCCCCGGCCCCAAGGCGTTCGGCACCTTCGTCGAGCTGACCAACCTGGTCGGCGCGCTCGGCTTCCAGCAGGCCGTCCGGACCCTCTCCGACCACCGCCTGCTCTGCATCGACGAGTTCGAGCTGGACGACCCGGGCGACACGGTGCTGGTCTCCACCCTGCTCGGCCGCCTGGTCGACAACGGCGTCAAGCTCTGCGCCACCTCGAACACCCTGCCGGAGAAGCTCGGCGAGGGCCGGTTCGCCGCCGCCGACTTCCTGCGCGAGATCCAGGGCCTCTCCGCGCACTTCCGCCCGATGCGGATCGACGGCCAGGACTACCGCCACCGCGGCCTGCCGGCCGCCCCGCCGCCGTACGACGACGAGACCGTCGCCGCCGTCGCCGCCCGCACCCCGGGCGCCTCGCTGGACGAGTTCTCCGGGCTGCTCGACCACCTCTCCGCCGTCCACCCGAGCCGCTACGGCGCGCTGCTGGACGACGTGCAGGCGGTCTGCCTGCGCGGCGTGCGGCAGGTCGACGACCAGTCCACCGCGCTGCGCCTGGTCGTCCTCGCCGACCGGATGTACGACCGCGAGCTGCCGATCACCGCCTCCGGGATCCCCTTCGACCAGGTCTTCCCCGAGGAGATGCTGCGCGGCGGCTACCGCAAGAAGTACCTCCGGGCGGTCTCCCGGCTGGTCGCGCTGGCCCGGGACAGCGCCAAGTAGGCACCGGTTGTCAGTGGTGGGTCGTACGGTGGACACGTGCGACCCATCACGAGTATTGAGCGCTCAGAGACGCCCTTCGAGGTCGTCAGCCCCTTCCAGCCCAATGGCGACCAGCCGGCGGCGATCGCCGAGCTGGAGCGCCGGATCCGCGCGGGGGAGAAGGACGTCGTCCTGCTCGGCGCCACCGGCACCGGCAAGTCGGCCACCACGGCCTGGATGATCGAGAAGCTGCAGCGCCCCACCCTGGTGATGGCGCCGAACAAGACCCTGGCCGCCCAGCTGGCCAACGAGTTCCGGGAACTCCTGCCGAACAACGCGGTCGAGTACTTCGTCTCGTACTACGACTACTACCAGCCCGAGGCGTACGTCCCGCAGACGGACACCTACATCGAGAAGGACTCCTCGATCAACGAGGAGGTCGAGCGGCTGCGCCACTCCGCGACCAACTCGCTGCTCACCCGCCGGGACGTGGTCGTCGTCGCGTCCGTCTCCTGCATCTACGGCCTCGGCACCCCGCAGGAGTACGTCGACCGGATGGTCCGGCTCAAGGTGGGCGAGGAGATCGACCGCGACGTGCTGCTGCGCCGCTTCGTCGACATCCAGTACACCCGCAACGACCTCGCCTTCACCCGCGGCACCTTCCGGGTCCGCGGCGACACCATCGAGATCTTCCCGGTCTACGAGGAGCTCGCCCTGCGGATCGAGATGTTCGGCGACGAGATCGAGTCGCTGTACACCCTGCACCCGCTGACCGGCGAGATCATCAGCCAGGACGACTCCGTCCACGTCTTCCCCGCCTCGCACTACGTGGCCGGCCCGGAGCGGATGGAGCGGGCGGTCAACGACATCGAGAAGGAGCTGGCCGGGACGCTGGCCCGGATGGAGAAGCAGGGCAAGCTGCTGGAGGCCCAGCGGCTGCGGATGCGCACCACCTACGACATCGAGATGCTCCGCCAGATCGGCACCTGCTCGGGCGTCGAGAACTACTCGATGCACTTCGACGGCCGCGCGCCCGGCTCCCCGCCGAACACCCTGCTCGACTACTTCCCGGAGGACTTCCTCCTGGTCATCGACGAGTCGCACGTCACCGTCCCGCAGATCGGCGCGATGTACGAGGGCGACGCCTCCCGCAAGCGCACCCTGGTCGAGCACGGCTTCCGGCTGCCCTCCGCGATGGACAACCGCCCGCTCAAGTGGGAGGAGTTCCTGGAGCGGACCGACCAGACCGTCTACCTCTCGGCCACCCCCGGCGCGTACGAGCTGTCCCGCGGCGACGGCCAGGTCGAGCAGATCATCCGCCCGACCGGCCTGATCGACCCCGAGGTGATCGTCAAGCCGACCGAGGGCCAGATCGACGACCTGGTGCACGAGGTGCGGACGCGGGTGGAGCGGGACGAGCGCGTCCTGGTCACCACCCTCACCAAGAAGATGGCCGAGGACCTCACCGACTACATGCTCGGTCTGGACATCCGGGTCCGGTACCTGCACAGCGACGTCGACACGCTGCGCCGGGTCGAGCTGCTGCGCGAGCTGCGGGCCGGCCGGTACGACGTGCTGGTCGGCATCAACCTGCTCCGTGAGGGCCTCGACCTGCCCGAGGTCTCCCTGGTGGCGATCCTGGACGCGGACAAGGAGGGCTTCCTGCGCTCCGGCACCTCGCTGATCCAGACCATCGGCCGCGCGGCCCGCAACGTCTCCGGCCAGGTCCACATGTACGCGGACCGGATCACCCCCTCGATGGCGAAGGCGATCGACGAGACCAACCGCCGCCGGGCCGTGCAGCAGGCCTACAACAAGAAGCACGGGATCGACCCGCAGCCGCTCCGCAAGAAGATCGGCGACATCCTGGACACCCTCGCCCGCGAGGAGGTCGACACCGACGAGCTGCTCTCCTCCGGCTACCGGGCGGGGGGCAAGGGCAAGGCCCCGGTGCCGGCGCTGGGCGCGGACCGCAAGCCCGCCAAGAGCCTGCCGGCGGCCGAGCTGGCCGAGCTGATCCAGTCGATGACCGAGCGGATGCACGCGGCCGCGACGGACCTCCAGTTCGAGGTCGCGGCCCGGCTGCGCGACGAGGTCAAGGAGCTGAAGAAGGAGCTCCGCCAGATGCGCGAGGCGGGTATCGCGTAGCGCCGGTCGCGGCCCGCGCCGGGCTTGGCCGGATCCGGTACCGGTCAAGCCCGGCGGTGTCTCAGCCTTGCCACAAACGGGTAGACGCTGACGGACGCGGCCGACCGCAGGCCCTAGGCTGGCCTGCGGTGCCGCCCGGGACGGGCGGTCGCATCAGGGGGCCTCAGCCGGGGGACGGCAAGGGGGTGTTCCACCGTGAAGCCGGCGCGGATACCGACCGCCCGGCTGGGCAGAGAGGACAAGGCCGTGTCGGTGAACCTTGCCAAGGGGCAGCAGGTCAGCCTGCAGAAGGGTTCGGGCGAGTCGCTGACGGTCGTCCGGATGGGGCTGGGCTGGAAGGCGGCGCCCAAGCGCGGCCTCTTCGGCAGCCGGACGCGACAGATCGACCTGGACGCCTCGGCGCTGCTGTACGCCGAGCAGACCCCGTCCGACGTGGTCTTCTTCCAGCACCTGGAGAGCAACGACGGCTCCGTCCGGCACACCGGGGACAACCTGGTCGGCGGCACCGGGGCGGGTGAGGACGACGAGTCGATCCTGGTCGACCTGGCCCACGTACCGGTGCACATCACCCAGGTGGTGTTCACGGTCAGCTCGTACACCGGGCAGACCTTCGCCGAGGTGCAGAACGCGTACTGCCGGCTGGTGGACGACTCGACCGGGCTGGAGCTGGCCCGCTACGAGCTGGCCGGCGGCGGCCCGCACACCGGGCAGATCATGGCGAAGGTGTTCCGCGAGCCGTCCGGCGGCTGGGGGATGCAGGCGATCGGCGCGCCGGCCCGGGGTCGGACCTTCCAGGACCTGCTGCCGGCCATCGAGCCCTTCCTCTAGCGGGCGGGGTCCCGGCCGGCGGCAGGCGCCCCGGGTCGTTCTTTACCTTCTTTACCTTCTCTTGGTTCTTCTGTTAGCCTCGTGGGAGCGGAGGGGAGTATTCCCTCGCAGTTGTCCCGTCATCACGGGCGCCCACCTGGCGGCGTCCCGGGGCGCTGGTCCGCGGGCGCCGCACATGCGCCCGGCGGGCGGAAGAGACCTCCGGCAGTGACGATGACTGTCTCGCCTACCTGCCGGAGGAGCAGTAGTGGACGTTTCCGTAAGTTTGTGGATCGGCACGATCGGTGTGCTGTTGGCCCTGATCGTGGCCGACTTCTTCATCGGCGGCCGCAAGCCGCACGAGGTGTCGGTCAAGGAAGCCGGTGTCTGGACCACGGTCTGGATCGTGCTGGCCGCCGTCTTCGGCGGGTTCCTCTGGTGGCACTCCGGCTCCAAGCCGGCCGGTGAGTTCTTCGCCGGGTACATCACCGAGAAGTCGCTCAGCGTCGACAACCTGTTCGTGTTCATCCTGATCATGGGCAAGTTCGCGGTGCCGAAGATCTACCAGCAGCGCGTGCTGATGTTCGGTGTGATCATCGCCCTGGTGCTGCGGGCGGTCTTCATCGCCGGCGGCGCGGCCCTGGTGGCGCAGTTCTCCTGGGTGTTCTTCATCTTCGGCGGCTTCCTGGTCTGGACGGCCTGGAAGCTGATCAAGGAGGCCCGGGCCGACGAGGAGGACGAGGAGTTCGAGGAGAACCGGCTGCTCAAGTCGATCGAGCAGCGCTTCCCGTCGACCGACAAGTACCACGGCACCAAGCTCTTCATCCGGGAGAACGGCCGTCGGCTGATGACGCCGATGCTGATCGTGATGCTCGCGATCGGCACCACGGACGTCCTGTTCGCACTGGACTCGATCCCGGCGATCTTCGGCCTGACCCAGGACCCGTACATCGTCTTCACCGCGAACGCCTTCGCCCTGATGGGGCTGCGCCAGCTGTACTTCCTGATCGGCGGGCTGCTGAAGAAGCTGGTCCACCTCTCCTACGGCCTGTCGGTGATCCTCGGCTTCATCGGCGTGAAGCTGGTGCTGCACGCGCTGCACGAGCAGGGTGTGCACGTCCCCGAGATCGGCATCCCGTTCTCGCTGGGCTTCATCGTGGTGGTGCTGGCCGTCACCACGGTGACCAGCCTGATCGCCGCGAAGAAGCAGGAGCGGGCCGACGAGGCCCCGGAGAAGATCGACGCCTGATCCCCTGATCCCCGGGACCCCCGGGGTCCAGGGCGGCGGGCCCGCGACCGAGCAGTGGTCGCGGGCCCGCCGTTCGTCGTACCGGGGCTACCAGCCGCGCTCGCGCCACTCCTGGAGGTGCGGGCGCTCGGCGCCGAGGGTGGTGTCCTTGCCGTGGCCGGGGTACACCCAGGCCTCGTCCGGCAGCACGTCGAAGATCTTCTCGTTGACGTCCCGGTAGAGGCTCTCGAAGGCGGCCCTGTCGTCCCAGGTGTTCCCGACGCCGCCGGGGAAGAGGCAGTCGCCGGTGAAGACGTGCGGGTGGCCCTGGGGGTCGTCGTAGACCAGCACGATGGCGCCGGGGGTGTGCCCGACCAGGTGCCGGACGGTCAGCTCGATCTGCCCGAACCGCAGCGGCTCGCCGTCCTCCAGCAGCAGCTCGGTCGGGACGTCGATGCCCTCGGCGTCGTACCGCCCGGCGGCGGTGCGGGCGCCGGTCGCCGCGACCACCTCGGCGAGCGCGCCCCAGTGGTCGTGGTGGCGGTGCGTGGTGACCACGGTGGTCAGCTCGTCACCGACCGTCTCCAGCAGCACCGCCGCGTCGGCGGCGGCGTCGATCAACAGCTGCTCGTCGGTGGCCCGGCAGCGCAGCAGGTAGGCGTTGTTGTCGTACGGGCCGACGGCCGCCTTGGTGATGATCAGGTGGGCCAGCTCGCGCACGTCCGGCGGCCCGCCGACCTTGACCGCTCCGTGGTACGTCATCCGTCCGCTCCTCGTCGTTCCGGGGCCGCCGTCGGCATCGCCCCTGCTGCCAGCATCGTCGCGCGGCCGGGCCGCGTCTTGTGGATCTTCCCGCGCCGGGGCCCGGCCCGGTGCGGGGGCCCGCCCCGCGTCAGCCCAGCGGCGGGAGCGCGGGCAGCGCGGCGCGGCCGTCGGGGAGCTGGTCGCCGCCGCGGTGGACCTGCAGGCCGTCGCCGTCGGAGCGGCCCGAGAGCCAGGCGGCGAGCGCCCGCACCGGGCCCTCGGCGGTCAGTCCGGGCCCCTCGCCGGCGGTGCCGATCACGGCCCGGTCCTCGGTGTCGTCGGCGACCAGCTCGACCGCGGGCAGGCCCTCGGCGCCCGCCAGCCGGTCGGACAGGCGCCGGAACTCGGCCACCGCGAAGAGCTCCGGCCAGTGCGCGGGGGAGTAGCCGGCGGCCAGGTCGACGTGGTGGTACTCGACCTCCATCAGCCGCTTCCACGGGATGTCGGCGGCCGGGAAGACGTAGCCGGTGCGGTGGCGCACCTCGGCCGTCCAGGCCCCGGGCGCCAGCGCCGCGGCGGCCGCGGCGAACCGCTCGTCGGAGTCGCGCAGGTCGTCGAGCTGGACATCGAGCGGGCGGTCGGCGCCGTCCTCGATGCCCTGGTCACGGGCCTCGTCGCTGGGGTACTGCGGGATGTCGGTGGCGGTCCGGGCGCCGTCGAGCAGATTGACCAGCGAGTCCGCGTTGCGGGCCAGGTGGGCCAGGACGTGGCCCCTGGTCCAGCCCGGCAGGGCGGAGGGCTCCGCGAGGGCCTCGGGCTTCAGTCCGGCCACGGTGTGCAGCAGGTGCCCGGTGCTGGTGGCGACCAGCCGGAGCCGCTCGTCGGCGAGGTCGGCGGCGGTCTGGGGGTCGGTCATCGGTGGCGGCCTCCGTCGGAGTGGTCGGCAGCGTTGCCCGCACGGGCACTCGCTCGTTGACGAGGGTGACGCTATCTCCGATGTCACGGCTGAGCAGGGCTTTTCTCGAACAGGCCCGGTCAACGTCGAGCAGGTCTCTCACTCGATCGGGTGGACTCCGCTGGACAAGGTCGAGAATCGAACGCCTGAGCTATAGGCTGGCAGGCGCATCCTGGAAGAAGTACACCTCTCACGCAAAGCCATCTCGCCCCGGAGAAAGGCGCCAGAAGCAGTGGCCGACCGCCTCATCGTCCGCGGTGCTCGCGAGCACAACCTCAAGAACGTCTCGCTCGACCTGCCCCGCGACTCCCTCATCGTCTTCACGGGCCTCTCCGGCTCCGGCAAGTCCTCGCTCGCCTTCGACACGATCTTCGCCGAGGGCCAGCGCCGATACGTCGAGTCGTTGTCCTCCTACGCCCGTCAGTTCCTCGGGCAGATGGACAAGCCCGACGTCGACTTCATCGAAGGCCTCTCCCCGGCCGTCTCGATCGACCAGAAGTCCACCAACCGGAACCCGCGCTCGACCGTCGGCACCATCACCGAGGTCTACGACTACCTGCGCCTGCTGTTCGCGCGGATCGGCAAGCCGCACTGCCCGCACTGCGGCCGCCCGATCGCCAAGCAGTCCCCGCAGGCGATCGTGGACAAGGTGCTGGAGCTCACCGAGGGCACCCGGTTCCAGGTGCTCAGCCCGGTGGTGCGCGAGCGCAAGGGCGAGTTCGTCGACCTCTTCGCCGACCTCCAGTCCAAGGGCTACGCCCGGGCCCGGGTGGACGGCGAGACGGTCCAGCTCGCCGAGCCGCCCAAGCTCAAGAAGCAGGAGAAGCACACCATCGAGGTGGTCATCGACCGCCTCACCGTGAAGAGCAGCGCCAAGCGCCGGCTGACCGACTCGGTGGAGACGGCCCTGCGGCTCGGCGGCGGCATGGTCGTGCTCGACTTCGTCGACCTCCCGGAGGGCGATCCGGAGCGCGAGCGGATGTACTCCGAGCACCTCTACTGCCCGTACGACGACGTGTCGTTCGAGGAGCTGGAGCCGCGCTCGTTCTCCTTCAACTCGCCGTTCGGCGCCTGCCCGGACTGCTCCGGCCTGGGCAACCGGATGGAGGTCGACCCGGAGCTGGTCGTCCCCGACGAGGAGAAGTCGCTGGACGAGGGGGCCATCCACCCCTGGTCCGGCGGCCACACCAAGGAGTACTTCCAGCGCCTGATCGACGCCCTCGCCGGCGAGCTGGGCTTCCGGACGGACCTCCCCTGGGCCGGGCTGCCGGCCCGCGCCAGGAAGGCGCTGCTGTACGGGCACAAGCACCAGGTCGAGGTGCGCTACCGCAACCGCTACGGCCGGGACCGCTCCTACACCACGGGCTTCGAGGGCGCGGTGCCGTTCATCCAGCGCCGGCACACCGAGGCGGAGAGCGACAGCAGCCGCGAGCGCTTCGAGGGCTACATGCGCGAGGTGCCCTGCCCGACCTGCCGGGGCACCCGGCTCAAGCCGGTCGTGCTGGCCGTCACCGTCGAGGGCCGGTCCATCGCGGACGTCTCGGCGATGTCGATCAGCGACTGCTCGGACTTCCTCGGCGCGATGAAGCTCAACGCGCGGGACAAGCAGATCGCCGAGCGCGTCCTGAAGGAGGTCAACGAGCGGCTGCGGTTCCTGGTCGACGTCGGCCTGGACTACCTCTCGCTGAACCGCGCGGCCGGCACCCTGTCCGGCGGCGAGGCCCAGCGGATCCGGCTCGCCACCCAGATCGGCTCCGGCCTGGTCGGCGTGCTCTACGTGCTGGACGAGCCCTCGATCGGCCTGCACCAGCGGGACAACCACCGGCTGATCGAGACCCTGGTCCGGCTGCGGGACATCGGCAACACCCTGATCGTCGTCGAGCACGACGAGGACACCATCAAGATGGCCGACTGGGTGGTCGACATCGGCCCGGGCGCCGGTGAGCACGGCGGCAAGGTGGTGCACTCCGGCTCGCTCAAGCAGCTGCTCGCCAACAAGGAGTCGCTGACCGGCCAGTACCTCTCCGGCAAGCGGTCCATCCCGATCCCGGCCACCCGCCGCGAGCGGGACAAGAAGCGCCAGCTGACCGTCCACGGCGCCCGCGAGCACAACCTCAAGGACGTCACGGTCGGCTTCCCGCTCGGGACGTTCACCGCGATCACCGGGGTCTCCGGCTCCGGCAAGTCGACGCTGGTCAACGACATCCTCTACACCCACCTCGCCCGGGAGCTGAACGGCGCCCGCAGCGTGCCGGGCCGGCACACCCGGATCACCGGCACCGACCAGGTGGACAAGGTCGTGCACGTCGACCAGTCGCCGATCGGCCGCACCCCGCGCTCCAACCCGGCCACCTACACCGGCGTGTTCGACCACGTCCGGCGGCTCTTCGCCGAGACGCAGGAGGCCAAGGTCCGCGGCTACCTGCCCGGCCGGTTCTCGTTCAACGTCAAGGGCGGCCGCTGCGAGAACTGCTCCGGCGACGGCACCATCAAGATCGAGATGAACTTCCTGCCGGACGTCTACGTGCCGTGCGAGGTCTGCCACGGCGCCCGGTACAACCGGGAGACGCTGGAGGTCCACTTCAAGGGCAAGTCCATCGCCGAGGTCCTGGACATGCCGATCGAGGAGGCGATGGACTTCTTCGAGGCCGTCCCGGCGATCGCCCGGCACCTGCGGACGCTCAACGACGTCGGCCTCGGCTACGTCCGGCTCGGCCAGTCCGCGCCGACCCTCTCCGGTGGTGAGGCGCAGCGCGTCAAGCTCGCCTCCGAGCTGCAGAAGCGCTCCACCGGGCGGACGGTCTACGTGCTGGACGAGCCCACCACCGGTCTGCACTTCGAGGACATCAGCAAGCTGATCAAGGTGCTCTCGGGTCTGGTGGAGAAGGGCAACACGGTGATCGTCATCGAGCACAACCTCGATGTGATCAAGACCGCCGACTGGATCGTCGACATGGGCCCCGAGGGCGGCTCCGGCGGCGGCATGGTGGTGGCCGAGGGCACGCCGGAGCAGATCGCGGCGGTCTCCGAGAGCCACACCGGCAAGTTCCTCCGGGACATCCTCCCGGGCGAGTTCACCGACGCCCCGGCGCCGGTGAAGGCCCCGCGCAAGCGGGCGGTCGCCAAGAAGAAGTAGCGCCGCGAGGTCGGCGGCACGACATCGGCCCGGCCGACCCCCGTTCGGGGGGCGGCCGGGTAAGGGCCGCATAGAATCACCGCCGACCGGCGCCGCGGGGGGACCCCCGGCGAACCGCAGCGACTCCAGGAGCGAACCACATGTCCGAGGCCCCCGAGAGCCCGCTGGGCGAGAACCCCGCCACCTCCCGCCGCACCCTGCTCTGCGGTGCCGCGGCCGTCCTCGCCGCAGGCGGCGGCACGCTGGCGGTCGCCGGCTGCTCCTCGTCGTCCTCCTCCACCTCCACCTCCTCCGGGCCCAAGACCCCGGTGGACGTCGGCCCGGCCACCGCCGTCCCGGTCGGCGGCGGCACCGTCTACCGCGACAAGAAGATCGTGGTGACCCAGCCCAACGCCGGTGAGTACAAGGCGTTCAGCGCCACGTGCACCCACGCCGGCTGCATCGTCGACCAGGTCAAGAACCAGAAGATCCAATGCCCCTGTCACGGCAGCATGTTCGCCATCACCGACGGCGCGGTGCTGGACGGACCGGCGCCCACCCCGCTCCCCGCCTACTCCGTGGCGGTCGAGGGCGGCAACCTCAAGGTGACCCCGAGCTGAACCAGTTGATCTCCCCTCCGCAGCCCCGGCCCGACTCGGTACGGTGGACCCATGGCTGACCCGTCCACCTACCGCCCCGCACCGGGCGCGATCCCGACCTCGCCGGGCGTCTACAAGTTCCGCGACGCCCACGGGCGGGTCATCTACGTCGGCAAGGCCAAGAGCCTGCGGCCCCGGTTGTCGTCCTACTTCCAGGACCTCGCCGGGCTGCACCCGCGGACCGCGACGATGGTCACCACGGCCGCCTCGGTGGAGTGGACGGTCGTCGCCACCGAGGTCGAGGCGCTCCAGCTGGAGTACTCCTGGATCAAGGAGTTCGATCCCCGCTTCAACGTCAAGTACCGCGACGACAAGAGCTATCCGGAGCTCGCGGTCACCCTCAACGAGGAGTACCCGCGAGTCCAGGTGATGCGCGGGGCGCACAAGAAGGGCGTGCGCTACTTCGGCCCCTACGGGCACGCCTGGGCGATCCGCGAGACGGTCGACCTGCTGCTGCGCGTCTTCCCCGTCCGCACCTGCTCCAACGGCGTCTTCAAGCGGGCCCGCCAGGTCGGCCGGCCCTGTCTGCTCGGCTACATCGGCAAGTGCGCCGCGCCCTGCGTCGGCAAGGTCTCGGCCGAGGAACACCGCGAGCTGGCCGAGGACTTCTGCGACTTCATGGCCGGCCGCACCGGCAACTACCTGCGCCGGCTGGAAGAGCAGATGCGGGAGGCCGCCGCCGACCTGGAGTACGAGAAGGCGGGCCGGCTGCGGGACGACATCGGTGCGCTGAAGCGCGCGATGGAGAAGAACGCCATCGTCCTCGCCGACGCCACCGACGCCGACCTGCTCGCCCTCGCCGAGGACGAGCTGGAGGCGTCCGTCCAGATCTTCCACGTCCGCGGCGGCCGGGTCCGCGGCCAGCGCGGCTGGGTCACCGACAAGGTCGAGGACGTCGACACCGCGGCCCTGGTCGAGCACGCCCTGCAGCAGCTCTACGGCGGCGGCGACGGCGCCGTGCCGCGCGAGGTGCTGGTGCCCGCACTGCCGGAGCCCGCCGAACCGGTCCGGGAGTGGCTGACCGGCCTGCGCGGCAGCCAGGTCGACCTGCGGATCCCGCAGCGCGGCGACAAGAAGGACCTGATGGCGACCGTGCAGCGCAACGCCCAGCAGGCGCTGGCGCTGCACAAGACCAAGCGCGCCTCCGACCTCACCACCCGCAGCCGCGCCCTCCAGGAGATCGCCGACGCGCTGGAGCTGGACTCCGTCCCGCTGCGGATCGAGTGCTTCGACATCTCGCACCTCCAGGGCGAGGACGTGGTCGCCTCGATGGTGGTCTTCGAGGACGGCCTGGCCCGCAAGAGCGAGTACCGCCGGTTCCAGATCAAGGGCTTCGAGGGCCAGGACGACGTCCGCTCGATGCACGAGGTGATCGGCCGTAGGTTCCGCCGCTACCTCCAGGAGCGCGAGCAGACCGGGGAGTGGGCCGTTCCCGAGGCGGACGACCCCGGCGCGCCCGCGGAGGCCGGCGCACCCGGGCCGCACGGCGCCGCCCGCGGGTCCGACGACCCCGACGGCCCGGAGGTCGTGGTCGGCCCGGTGGACCCGGAGACCGGCCGCCCGCGCCGCTTCGCCTATCCGCCGCAGCTGCTGGTCGTCGACGGCGGCCAGCCGCAGGTCGCCGCCGCCAAGCGCGCCCTGGACGAGCTCGGCATCGACGACGTCGCCCTCTGCGGCCTGGCCAAGCGGCTGGAGGAGGTCTGGCTGCCCGGCGAGGAGGACCCGGTGGTCCTGCCGCGCAGCAGCGAGGGCCTCTACCTGCTCCAGCGGGTCCGCGACGAGGCGCACCGGTTCGCCATCACCTACCAGCGCAGCAAGCGGTCCAAGCGACTCACCGCCGGGGAGCTGGACTCCGTCCCCGGCCTCGGCGAGACTCGCCGCCAGGCGCTGCTCAAGCACTTCGGCTCGCTGAAGAAGCTCCGGCTGGCCACCGTCGACGAACTCTGCGCCGTCCCCGGCATCGGACGCCGGACGGCGGAGACTGTTGCGGCGGCGTTGTCGTCCCGTCCATCCGCGACACCCGCCGTGAACACCGCCACCGGCGAGATCATCGATGACGGCGCCGTCCCGGCCGGCCCGGCGGCCGGCACCGGGACCGACGCCGCACCCCAGACCGCACCATTCCAGGAGACGCCATGACGGCCGACGCCGTCCGTCAGCCGGCGCGCCCCGCGTTCACTCGCCCGAGTGAGCAGGGGAAGCGTGGCCGTGCCGCGCGCGTTCTCCACAGCAGAACCACCGAGAGCGGGGAACCGAAGTGACGATGTCCGACGATGGCGGCACCGCCCGACCACTGGCCGCGGGCGAGAACGTGCCGGAGCTGGTGATCATCTCCGGGATGTCCGGAGCCGGCCGGTCGACGGCGGCCAAGTGCCTGGAGGACCTGGGCTGGTTCGTGGTGGACAACCTGCCGCCGGCCCTCATCCCGACCATGGTCGACCTCGGCGCCCGTTCCCAGGGGAACGTCGCCCGGATCGGCGCCGTGGTCGACGTCCGCGGCCGCCAGTTCTTCGACGACCTGCTCACCTCGCTGGACGAGCTGGAGAAGCGCGGCGTCCGGCTGAGCGTGGTCTTCCTGGACTCCTCCGACGACGCCCTGGTCCGGCGCTTCGAGAGCGTGCGCCGCCCGCACCCGCTCCAGGCCGACGGCCGGATCGTGGACGGCATCGCCCAGGAGCGCGACCTCCTGCGCGAGCTGCGCGGCGAGGCCGACCTGGTGATCGACACCTCCAACCTCAACGTGCACCAGCTGCGGGCCAAGCTGGACGCCCAGTTCGCCGACCACGACGAGCCCGAGCTGCGCGCCACCGTGATGTCCTTCGGCTTCAAGTACGGCCTCCCGGTCGACGCCGACCTCGTGGTGGACTGCCGCTTCCTGCCCAATCCGCACTGGGTGCCCGAGCTCCGCGCCCGGACGGGCACCGACGCCGACGTCGCCGACTACGTGTTCCAACAGCCCGGTGCCAACGAGTTCCTCAACGGCTACGCGGAGCTGCTGCGCATCATCACCGAGGGGTACCGCCGCGAGGGGAAGCGTTACATGACCCTTGCCGTAGGCTGCACCGGTGGCAAGCACCGCAGCGTCGCGATGTCCGAGCGGCTGACCAAGCGTCTGATCGCGGACGGCGTCGAAACGGTGCTGGTCCACCGTGACATGGGACGGGAGTAGCCGCCTCACCCCCTGCCGGGCCGCCGGTGGAGGCCGGCGGCGGGCAAGAGGAACGCGAGGTAGGTGTGACGGGATACGTGCCCGGGCGGCAGCCGCAGAACAAGACCGCCGACCGGACGGGGGTCCCGTCACGCGGCGCGTCGCCCAACCGGCCGCGGACCGGCCAGGTCCGCACCAGCCCGGCCCGTACCAACCAGGCACCCCGCGGCAACCAGGCGCCCCGGATCGCCGCCCTCGGCGGCGGTCAGGGGCTCTCGGCCTCGCTCTCCGCCCTCCGCCGGCTCACCACCGACCTCACCGCCGTGGTCACCGTCGCCGACGACGGCGGCTCCAGCGGCCGGCTGCGCGAGGAGCTCGGGGTGCTGCCCCCGGGCGACCTCCGCAAGGCGCTGGCCGCGCTCTGCGGCGACGACGACTGGGGCCGGACCTGGTCCGAGGTGATCCAGCAGCGCTTCACCGGCTCCGGCGGCCTGGGCGGCCACGCCGTCGGCAACCTGCTGATCGTCGCGCTCTGGGAGAAGCTGGGGGACCCGGTCGCCGCCCTGGACTGGGTGGGCCGGCTGCTGAACGTCCAGGGCCGGGTGCTGCCGATGTCGGCGGTACCGCTGGACATCGAGGCGGTCGTGCGCGGCCACGACCCGGCCAGCCCGGGCGAGCTGTCCGCCGTCCGGGGCCAGGCGAGCGTCGCCGTGACGCCCGGCACCGTGCAGTCCATCCGGCTGCTGCCGGACGGGCCGCCGGCCGTCCCGGAGGCCGTCACGGCCGTCCGGGAGGCGGACTGGGTGGTGCTCGGGCCCGGCTCCTGGTTCACCAGCGTGCTGCCCCACCTGCTCGTCCCCGAACTCGCCGAGGCGCTCACCGAGACCCGCGCGCGCCGGCTGCTCACCCTGAACCTGGCCCCGCAGCCGGGCGAGACGGAGGGCTTCACCCCGCAGCGCCACCTGGAGGTCATCGCCGACCACGCACCCGCCCTCGCGGTGGATGCGATCCTGGTGGACGAGCGCGCCGTCACCGGCGGCGCCTTCGGCCAGGCGGACCTGGCCGGCCTGGAGAAGGCCGCGGAGCGGATGGGCGCGGCCCTGGTGCTCGGCCGGGTCGCCCGTACCGACGGCACGCCGCGACACGACCCGGAGCTCTTGGCCGCCGCGTACGACCGGATTTTCCGGACACATGGAAGGATCGGGCCATGGCGATGACTCCAGCGGTGAAGGACGAAATCAGCCGGCTCCCGGTCACCCGGGCCTGCTGCCGCAAGGCGGAGGTCTCGGCGATCCTGCGTTTCGCGGGCGGGCTGCACATCGTGAGCGGCCGCATCGTGATCGAGGCGGAGCTGGACACCGGGGCGGCAGCGCGACGCCTGCGCAAGGACCTCCTGGAGATCTTCGGACACTCCTCGGACCTGGTGGTGATGGCGCCCGGCGGTCTGCGGCGCGGCAGCCGCTACGTGGTGCGGGTGGTCAAGGACGGCGAGCTGCTGGCGCGGCAGACCGGTCTGGTGGACGGCCGCGGCCGGCCGATCCGGGGCCTGCCCCCGGCCGTCGTCTCCGGGGCGACCTGTGACGCGGAGGCGGCCTGGCGGGGCGCCTTCCTGGCGCACGGCTCGCTCACCGAGCCCGGCCGCTCCTCCTCGCTGGAGATCACCTGCCCCGGCTCCGAGGCGGCCCTCGCCCTGGTCGGCGCGGCCCGCCGGCTCGGCATCCCGGCCAAGGCCCGCGAGGTGCGCGGCGTCGACCGGGTGGTGATCCGGGACGGCGACGCCATCGGCGCGCTGCTGACCCGCCTCGGCGCCCACGAGTCGGTGCTGGCCTGGGAGGAGCGGCGGATGCGGCGCGAGGTCCGGGCCACCGCCAACCGCCTGGCCAACTTCGACGACGCCAACCTGCGCCGCTCGGCCCGGGCCGCGGTCGCGGCCGGCGCCCGGGTGCAGCGCGCGCTGGAGATCCTCGGCGAGGAGGTGCCGGACCACCTGGCCGCCGCCGGCCAGCTGCGGATGCAGCACAAGCAGGCCTCGCTGGAGGAGTTGGGCGCCCTGGCCGACCCGCCGCTGACCAAGGACGCGGTGGCCGGCCGGATCCGCCGGCTGCTGGCGATGGCCGACAAGCGCGCCTCCGAGCTCGGCCTGCCGAGCACCGAGGCCAATCTGACCGACGAGATGGCGCTCAACTAGCGATCACAGCCAGTGACGACAGACCAGCCGGTGTCCGGATTCCGGGCACCGGCTGTGCCGTGTCCGGACGGTGCGGCCGGGGGGCTTCGGACCGGTCCGCGCGGGCCGCGACCAACTGCCCCCGACGGCAAGGACGGAAGCCCTGCTCGCACCCTCTTGACACGCCACGCCAAGGCGTCCGACCCGGCCTGATGTGCCCTCCCAGGCCTTGGAGAGGTAGGGTCATAGGCGGTCGGGGACCTCCCAAATTCCACCCCGTCGGCATAGCTCCGGCGTACCTAACGAGGAGATCGGTTCGTGACGATCCGGGTAGGCATCAACGGATTCGGCCGCATCGGCCGCAACTTCTTCCGTGCGGTCAAGGCTCAGGGCGCGGACATCGAGATCGTCGGTGTCAACGACCTGACCGACACCAAGACCCTGGCGCACCTGCTCAAGTACGACTCGATCCTGGGTACCTTCCCGGGCGAGGTCTCGCACACCGAGAACAGCATCACCGTCGACGGCAAGACCTTCAAGGTCATCGCCGAGCGTGACCCGGCCAACCTCCCCTGGGGCGAGCTGGGCGTGGACATCGTGATCGAGTCCACCGGCATCTTCACCAAGGCCGAGGCGGCCAAGAAGCACATCACCGCCGGTGCCAAGAAGGTCATCATCTCGGCGCCCGCCACCGACGAGGACGTCACCATCGTGATGGGCGTCAACGACGAGAAGTACGACGCCGCCAAGCACGACGTGATCTCCAACGCCTCCTGCACCACCAACTGCGTGGCGCCGCTGGCGAAGGTGCTCAACGAGAACTTCGGCATCGTCAAGGGTCTGATGACCACGGTGCACGCGTACACCAACGACCAGGTCACCCTGGACTTCCCGCACAAGGACCTGCGTCGCGCCCGCGCCGCGGCCCTCAACATCATCCCGACGTCCACCGGTGCCGCCAAGGCCACCGCGCTGGTCCTGCCGGAGCTGAAGGGCAAGCTGGACGGCACCTCGCTGCGCGTCCCGGTCCCGACCGGTTCGATCACCGACCTGGTCGTCACCCTTGAGCGCGACGTCACCGTCGAGGAGGTCAACGCGGCCTTCCAGAAGGCCTCCGAGGGCTCCCTCAAGGGCATCCTGCAGTACACCGAGGACCCGATCGTCTCCTCCGACATCGTGAACTCGCCGTTCTCCACGATCTTCGACTCGCTGATGACCATGGTCCAGGGCAACCAGGTCAAGGTCTTCGGCTGGTACGACAACGAGTGGGGCTACTCGAACCGCCTCGTCAACCTGACCACCCTCGTCGGCGGCCAGCTCTGACGCAGCGGGAGCTGACGTGAAGTAGGGGGGAGGGCCCGGACACCGCACGCCGTCCGGGCCCTCCGTCTGCGCACCCTCGAAACTCAACTCCCAGGCGGCCCGCCGTTGTGCCGCTGCCAACAGCGCAACCATCTCCCCAGGAGACCGAAGACCGTGAAGACCATCGAAGACCTCGACGTCGCCGGCAAGCGCGTGTTCGTCCGCGCCGACCTCAACGTCCCGCTGTCCGACGGCACGATCACCGACGACGGCCGGATCCGCGCCGTCGCCCCGACCATCGCCAAGCTCGTCGAGCGCGGTGCGAAGGTCGTCGTCGCCTCCCACCTCGGCCGCCCGAAGGGCGAGCCCGACCCGCAGTTCTCCCTCGCGCCGGTGGCCGCCCGCCTCGGCGAGATCCTCGGTACGCCGGTCTCGTTCGCGACCGACACCGTGGGCGAGAGCGCGAAGGCCACCGTCGCCGCCCTGGCCGACGGCGAGGTCACGCTGCTCGAGAACCTGCGCTTCAACGCCGGTGAGACCAGCAAGGACGACGCCGAGCGCGGCGCCTTCGCCGACGAGCTGGCCGCGCTGGCCGAGCTGTACGTCGGCGACGGTTTCGGCGCCGTGCACCGCAAGCACGCTTCGGTGTACGACCTGCCGGCCCGCCTGCCGCACGCCGTCGGCGACCTGATCGCCGCCGAGGTGGCCGTGCTCAAGCGGCTCACCGAGGAGGTCGAGCGGCCGTACGTGGTCGTCCTGGGCGGGTCCAAGGTGTCCGACAAGGTCGGCGTGATCGAGAACCTGCTCGGCAAGGCCGACCGCATCCTCATCGGCGGCGGCATGGCGTACACCTTCCTCGCGGCCCTGGGGCACGAGGTCGGCATCTCGCTGCTGCAGAAGGACCAGATCCCGGTCGTCCTGGACTACCTGGAGCGGGCGAAGGCGAACGGCGTCGAGTTCGTGCTGCCGGTGGACATCGCGGTCTCCGGGTCGTTCCCCGACACCAAGACCCACAAGCCGGTCGAGGACTTCGCGGTCGTCGACGCCGACAAGATCCCCGCGGACAAGGAGGGCCTGGACATCGGCCCGAAGACCCGGGAGCTGTTCGCGGCGAAGCTGGCCGACGCCAAGACGGTGTTCTGGAACGGTCCGGTCGGTGTCTTCGAGCACCCGACCTTCGCCGAGGGCACCAAGGCCGTCGCGCAGGCCCTGCTCGACAGCGACGCGTTCACCGTGGTCGGTGGCGGCGACTCCGCCGCGGCCGTCCGCATCCTGGGCTTCGACGAGACGAAGTTCGGGCACATCTCGACCGGCGGTGGCGCCAGCCTTGAGTACCTGGAGGGCAAGACGCTCCCCGGTCTCGCCGCCCTGGAAGGCTGAGGCAATGACTGAGCGTCTCCCGCTGATGGCGGGCAACTGGAAGATGAACCTCAACCACCTTGAGGCCATCCAGCACACCCAGAAGCTGGCGTTCGCGCTGGCCGACAAGGACTACGAGTCGGTCGAGGTCGCCGTTCTGGTGCCGTTCACCGACCTGCGCTCGGTGCAGACCCTGGTCGACGGCGACAAGCTGAAGATCAAGTACGGCTCGCAGGACATCTCGCAGCACGACTCCGGTGCCTACACCGGCGAGATCTCCGGCCCGATGCTGTCGAAGCTGAAGTGCACCTACGCGGTGATCGGCCACTCGGAGCGCCGCCAGTACCACGGCGAGAACGAGGAGATCGTCAACGCCAAGGTCAAGGCCGCCTACCGCAGCGGGGTCACCCCGATCCTCTGCATCGGCGAGCCGCTGGAGATCCGCAAGGCCGGCACCCACGTCGAGTACACCCTGGCCCAGCTCGACGGCGCCCTGCAGGACGTCCCGGCCGACCAGGCCGAGTCCGTCGTGGTCGCCTACGAGCCGGTCTGGGCGATCGGCACCGGCGAGGTGGCGACCCCCGAGGACGCCCAGGAGGTCTGCTCGGCCATCCGCAAGCGGATCGCCGAGCTGTACGACGCCCCGCTGGCCGAGAAGGTCCGGGTGCTCTACGGCGGCTCGGTCAAGTCCTCCAGCGCGGCCGGCCTGATGGCCAAGCCGGACGTCGACGGCGGCCTGATCGGCGGTGCCTCCCTGGACGCCGACGAGTTCGTCAAGATCGTGCGGTACCGTGACCAGGCAGTAGGCTAACGCCGCCGCAGCAACGTAGGCTTTGGGGCCGGACCGCATCGTGCGGCCCGGCCCCTTCGCCGAAGATACGAGAGAGTTGGTCCCGCCGTGGTTCTCGGGTTCTCGATTGCCCTGATCATCTTCAGCCTGCTGATGGTCCTCCTGGTGCTGCTGCACAAGGGGAAGGGCGGCGGCCTGTCCGACATGTTCGGTGGCGGCGCGATGTCCACCGGCGGCGGCTCGGCCGTGGCCGAGCGCAACCTGGACCGCATCACGGTCATCGTGGGTTTCGCCTGGTTCGCGTGCATCATCGTGCTCGGCCTGGTGCTCAAGTACAAGAGCTGACGTATCTCTGACGCCCTGTCGCCCCGCGGCCTATGCTGGAACGGTCCGGGGCGGAGTCGGTGACGGTGCATCCTTAACTCCTGCTTACACTAGGACGACTTTAGCCACCGACGCGCACCGCGGCGGGTCGGCGCACCAGCACGCAGGGAGTCAGACCGTGGCAAGTGGCAACGCCATCCGTGGCAGCAGGGTCGGAGCCGGCCCGATGGGCGAGGCGGAGCGCGGCGAATCCGCCCCCCGCAACCGGATCTCCTTCTGGTGTGCCAACAAGCACGAGACCCGTCCCAGCTTCGCCGCGGAGGCGGTCATCCCGGACACCTGGGACTGCCCGCGGTGCGGGTTTCCGGCCGGTCAGGACGAGCACAACCCGCCGGCCCCCTCGCGCAACGAGCCCTACAAGACCCACCTCGCCTACGTCCGTGAGCGGCGCACCGACGCCGACGGCGAGGCGATCCTCGCCGAGGCGCTGGCCAAGCTGCGCGGTGAGATCTGAGCACCTGACCGACGCCGAAGGGCGCCACCGTGGAGAACGGTGGCGCCCTTCGTCATGCCGTCGGGCCGAACGCGGTCAGGCCGAGGCCGGCGGGTACAGCTGCGGCGGGAGCTGAGCCGCCGCCGCGCGGTCCAGCAGCCACAGGGTCCGGCTCCGTCCGTGGGCGCCCGAGGCGGGCGCCTGGAGCTCGCCCGGGCCGGACAGGGCCAGTGCCACGGCGCCGGCCTTGTCCTCGCCGGCCGCCAGCAGCCAGACCTCGCGGGCCGCCCGGATGGCCGGGAGGGTGAGCGAGATCCGGGTCGGCGGGGGCTTGGGCGCACCGCGCACGCCGACCACCGTCAGCCCGGTCTCCCGGACGCCCGGGTGCTCGGGGAAGAGCGAGGCGACATGGGTGTCCGGGCCGACGCCGAGCAGCAGCACGTCGAAGGCGGGCACGCCGAGGCGGTCACCCGGACCGGCGGCCTTGGCCAGCTCCTCCGCGTACCGGGCCGCGGCGGCCTCGACGTCCGAGCCGTCGACGCCGTCCGAGGCGGGCATCTCGTGCACCCGGGCCGGGTCGAGCGGGACGGCGTCGAGCAGTTCCGCCCGGGCCTGGACGGCGTTGCGCTCGGCGTTGTCGGCGGCGACGAAGCGCTCGTCGCCCCACCAGAGGTCCAGCCGGGCCCAGTCGACCGCGTCCCGGGCGGGGGAGGCGGCGATGGCGGCGAGCAGCGCGTTGCCGTTGCGCCCGCCCGTGAGCACCACCGAGGCGGTGCCGCGGGCGGCCTGGGCGTCCACGATCCGGGTGATCAGCCGGGCCGCGGCCGCCTGGGCCATCAGTTCCTTGTCCCGGTGGACGACCAGCTGCGGGGTCGCCGCCGTCACGAGGACGCCTTCTTGCCGGTGCGCTTGGCCGGGGCCTTCTTCGCCGGGGCGGCCTCCCCGGCCGGCTCCGACGCGTCCTGGACCTTGGCGGTCACCCGGGTCGGGTTGGCCACCGCGGCCTCGGAGACCACCGCCCGGGTGGCCTCCTCGGCCGCCTCGGTCTCGGCGGTGTCCGGCTGGCTCAGCCGCTCGACCGGCGTGCGGACGGCCGTCGCGTAGATGTCGTCCGGGTCGAGCCGGCGCAGCTCCTCCGCGATCAGCTCGGACGTCTCGCGACGCTTGAGCGCCACCTGGCGGTCCGGCGAGCCGGGCATCGACAGGGTGCCCATCAGGCCGTCCGGGCGGTCCAGGGTGATGTCCCCGTCCTTGGTGCGCAGGTGCACCGCGGTGATGCCCGGGCCGCCGGTGACGACCCGCTCGACCGGCACGTGCAGCCGGTTGTGCAGCCAGAGGCCGAGCAGCTCGACGCTGGGGTTGTACGACTCGCCCTCGACCACCGCGGAGGTGACCTCGGAGGGTCGCTGGTCCAGTGCGGCGGCCAGCATCGAGCGCCAGCCGGTGATCCTGGTCCAGGCCAGGTCGGTGTCGCCCGGGGTGTAGCTCTGGGCCCGCTGGGCGAGCTGACCCACCGGCGACTCGGCGGTGACGGCGTCGGTGATCCTGCGCTGGGCGATCGAGCCCAGCGGGTCCTGTGCCGGGTGCAGCGGCGCATTCTCGGGCCACCAGACCACCACCGGGGCGTCCGGCAGGAGCAGCGGCAGGACGACCGACTGGGCATGGGCGGCGAGTTCGCCGTGCATGCGCAGGACGACCGTCTCGCCGGAGCCGGCGGCGGTGCCGACCAGGATCTCGGCGTCCAGGCGGGTCTCCGCGCGCGCCCGGGGCGAGCGCCCGGCGCGCTTGATGACCGCCAGGGTGCGCGAGGGGTGCTCGCGGGAGGCGTCGTTGGCGGCCTTGAGGGCGTCGTAGGCGCTGCCCTCGTCGGTCACGATCACCAGGGTGAGCACCATGCCGGCGGCGGTGGAGCCGCTGGCCCGGCGCGCCTCCATCAGGGCTGCGTTGATCTTGCTGGACGTGGTGTCCGTGAGGTCGATCTTCATGGCCGGCGCCAGCTCCTGCCGTCTCGTGCGAGCATCTCGTCGGCCTCGACCGGACCCCAGGTCCCTGCCGGGTACTGGGCGGGCTTGCCGTGGTCGTCCCAGTACTTCTCGATCGGGTCGAGGATCTGCCAGGAGAGTTCGACCTCCTGGTGGCGCGGGAACAGGTTGGCGTCGCCGAGCAGCACGTCGAGGATGAGCCGCTCGTAGGCCTCCGGGCTGGACTCGGTGAAGGACTCGCCGTAGGCGAAGTCCATCGTGACGTCCCGGACCTCGAAGGAGGTCCCCGGCACCTTGGAGCCGAACCGCACCGTCACGCCCTCGTCCGGCTGGACCCGGATGACCAGGGCGTTCTGCCCCAGCTCCTCGGTCGCGTAGGAGTCGAACGGCAGGTACGGGGCGCGCTGGAAGACCACCGCGATCTCGGTGACCCGGCGGCCGAGCCGCTTGCCGGTGCGCAGGTAGAACGGCACCCCGGCCCAGCGCCGGTTGTTGATCTCCAGCTTGATGGCCGCGTAGGTGTCGGTCTTGGAGTCCGGGTTGATGCCGTCCTCGTCGAGGTAGCCGAGCACCTCCTCGCCGCCCTGCCAGCCGGCCGCGTACTGGCCGCGCACGGTGTGCTTGCCCAGGTCGGCCGGGAGCTTGACGGCGCTGAGCACCTTGAGCTTCTCGGCCACCAGCGCCTTGGGGTGGAACGAGGCCGGCTCCTCGATGGCGGTGAGCGCCATCAGCTGGAGCAGGTGGTTCTGGATGACGTCGCGGGCCGAGCCGATGCCGTCGTAGTAGCCGGCCCGGCCGCCGATGCCGATGTCCTCGGCCATGGTGATCTGCACGTGGTCGACGTACGACCGGTTCCAGATCGGCTCGAACATCTGGTTCGCGAAGCGCAGCGCCAGGATGTTCTGGACGGTCTCCTTGCCCAGGTAGTGGTCGATCCGGAAGACCTCGTCACGGGGGAAGACCTCGTGGACGATCCGGTTCAGCTCCTGGGCGCTCTCCAGGTCGTGGCCGAAGGGCTTCTCGATGACGGCGCGCCGCCAGGAGCCCTGGGGCGGGTCGGCCAGGCCGTGCTTCTTCAGCTGCTGGACGACGGTCGGGAAGAACTTCGGCGGTACCGAGAGGTAGAACGCGAAGTTGCCGCCGGTGCCCTGGGCCTTGTCGAGCTCCTCGATGGTCGCCCGGAGCTTGTCGAAGGCGTCGTCGTCGTCGAAGGTGCCGTGGACGAAGCGCATGCCCTTGGCGAGCTGCTGCCAGACCTCCTCGCGGAACGGGGTCCGGGCGTGCTCCTTGACCGCGTCGTGGACCTCCTTGGCGAAGTCCTCGTCCTTCCACTCGCGGCGGGCGAAGCCGACGAGCGAGAAGCCCGGCGGCAGCAGGCCGCGGTTGGCCAGGTCGTAGATGGCCGGCATGAGCTTCTTGCGGGACAGGTCGCCGGTGACCCCGAAGATGACCAGGCCGGACGGCCCCGCGATGCGCGGGAGCCGCCGGTCGGTGGGGTCACGAAGCGGGTTGACGGGAGCGGCGGGAGCGTCGCTCGGGTCCGAGTCCGACGTCAACTCAGGGAAATCAGTGCTCACTGGATGTGCTCCGCTTTCGTGCGCTGGCTGTGAGCAGGGGTCACTTCTCGTCGGCGAACGAGGCGAGCGAGGCGGTGACGGTGTCGAGCAGCTCGTTCCAGGACTGCTCGAACTTCTGGACGCCCTCGTCCTCCAGGACCTGGACCACGTCGTCGTAGTCCACGCCGGCGGCGGCGATGGCGGCCATCACCTCGGTGGCGTCGGCGTAGTTGGCGACGATGGTGCCGCCGGTGATCACGCCGTGGTCGCCGGTGGCCTCCAGGGTGGCCTCGGGCATCGTGTTGACGGTGCCGGGGGCGACCAGCTCGGTGACGTAGAGGGTGTCCGGCAGGGCCGGGTCCTTGACGCCGGTGGAGGCCCAGAGCGGGCGCTGCGGCTTGGCGCCGGCGGCCTCCAGGGCCTTCCAGCGGTCGCTGCCGGCGGTCTTGCCGTCGACGCTGCCGAAGACCTCCTCGTACGCCTGGTAGGCCAGGCGGGCGTTGGCCAGGGCGGCCTTGGAGCGCAGCTGCTTGGCGTCGCCGCCGACCTCGTCGAGGCGCTTGTCGATCTCGGTGTCCACGCGGGAGACGAAGAAGGAGGCGACCGACTCGATCTGCGAGAGGTCCAGGCCCTTGGCCTTGGCGGCCTCCAGACCGGTCAGGAAGGCGTCGATCACCGCGCGGTAGCGCTCCAGCGAGAAGATCAGCGTGACGTTGACGCTGATGCCCTTGCCGATGACCTCGGCGATCGCGGGCAGGCCGGCCTTGGTGGCGGGGATCTTGATGAAGACGTTCGGGCGGTCGACCAGCCACCAGAGCTGCTTGGCCTCGGCGACGGTCGCGGCCGTCTCGTGGGCCAGCCGCGGGTCGACCTCGATGGAGACCCGGCCGTCGCGGCCGTTGGAGGCGTCGTAGACCGGGCGCAGCACGTCGGCGGCGTCCCGGACGTCCGAGGTGGTGATCATGCGGACGGCTTCGTCGGTGGTGACCTTGCGGACGGCGAGGTCGCGCAGCTGGCCGTCGTAGGAGGAGTCCCCGCCGCCGATGGCCTTCTGGAAGATGGTGGGGTTGGTGGTGACGCCCACCACGTGCTTGTTCTGTACCAGCTCGGCGAGGTTGCCGGTGTTCAGTCGCTTCCGGCTGAGGTCGTCCAGCCAGATCGCCACGCCTTCGTCGCTGAGGCGCTTCAGTGCGTCAGTCATGGTGCTCAGTCCTTCTTCTGTCTTCATCTGTCTGTGGGGTCGTCAGACGGGCCGCGTACCCGCTGTGCGGGCGGGCACGCGGCCCAGGCGGTACTAGCGGTTGACGGCTTCGAGCGAGCGCAGGGCGTTGTGCGCCTCCGCGACGACCCGCTCGGCGGTCAGACCGAACTCCTCGAAGAGCACCTGGTAGTCGGCGGAGGCGCCGAAGTGCTCCAGCGAGACGATCCGGCCGTGGTCGCCGACCAGCTCGCGCCAGCCCTGGGCGATGCCGGCCTCGACCGAGACGCGGGCCCGGACCGACGGCGGCAGCACGCTGTCGCGGTAGGCCTGGTCCTGCTCCTGGAACCACTCGAAGGACGGCAGCGAGACCACGCGGGTCGCGACGCCCTCGGCCTCCAGGACCTCGCGGGCCCTGACGGCCAGCTGGACCTCGGAGCCGGTGGCGAGCAGGATCAGCTGCGGGTCGCCGGTCGACGCCTCGGCCAGGACGTAGCCGCCCTTCGCGGTGCCCTCGGCGGAGCCGAAGACCTCGCGGTCGAAGGTCGGGACGTTCTGGCGGGTGAGCGCCAGGCCGACCGGGCCCGGGTGGCTGCTGTGCCGCTCGACGATGGTGCGCCAGGCGACGGCCGTCTCGTTGGCGTCGGCCGGGCGGACCATCGACAGGCCCGGGATGGCGCGCAGCGAGGCGAGGTGCTCGACGGGCTGGTGGGTCGGGCCGTCCTCGCCGAGGCCGATCGAGTCGTGCGTCCAGACGTAGGTGACCGGCAGCTTCATCAGCGCGGCCAGGCGGACGGCCGGGCGCATGTAGTCGGCGAAGACCAGGAAGGTGCCGCCGAAGACCCGGGTCCCGCCGTGCAGCGCGATGCCGTTCATGGTCGAGCCCATGGCGTGCTCGCGGATGCCGAAGTGGATCGTCCGGCCGTAGGGGCTGGCCGACTTCAGCGGGTTGCCCTCGGGGAGGAAGGAGCTGTCCTCGTCGATGGTGGTGAGGTTGGACTCCGCGAGGTCGGCCGAGCCGCCCCACAGTTCCGGGATCACCGCGCCGAGCGCCTTGAGGGTCTCGCCGGAGGCCTTGCGGGTGGCGACGTCCTTGCCGGCCGCGAAGACCGGGACGGCCTTCTTCCAGCCGTCGGGGAGCTCGCCGGCCTGGATGCGGTCGAACTCGGCGGCGCGGTGCGGGTGGGCGGCGCGCCAGGCGTCGAGGGAGCGCTGCCACTCGTCGCGGGCGGCCTTGCCGCGCTTGATCACCTGGCGGGCGTGCTCGATGACCTTGTCGCTGACCTCGAAGGTCTTCTCCGGGTCGAAGCCCAGGACCTTCTTGGTGGCGGCGATCTCGGCGGCGCCGAGCGCGGAACCGTGCGCCTTGGCGGTGTTCTGCGCGTCCGGGGCCGGCCAGGCGATGATGGTGCGCATCGCGATGATCGACGGGCGGGAGGTCTCGGCCTTGGCCGCGGCCAGCGCCTCGGCCACGAGGGCCACGTCGATGTCGCCGTTGGACTTCGGGGCGACCCGCTGCACGTGCCAGCCGTACGCCTCGTAGCGCTTGAGCACGTCCTCGGAGAAGGCGGTCTCGGTGTCGCCCTCGATCGAGATGTGGTTGTCGTCGTAGAGCGCGACCAGGTTGCCCAGCTTCTGGTGGCCGGCCAGCGAGGAGGCCTCGGCGGAGATGCCCTCCTCCAGGTCGCCGTCGGAGACGATGGCCCAGATGGTGTGGTCGAACGGCGACTCGCCGGCGGGGGCGTCCGGGTCGAACAGACCGCGCTCGAAGCGGGCGGCCATCGCCATGCCCACGGCGTTGCCGATGCCCTGGCCGAGCGGGCCGGTGGTGGTCTCGACACCCGCGGTGTGACCGTGCTCGGGGTGGCCCGGGGTGCGGCTGCCCGCGACCCGGAACGCCTTGAGGTCGTCCAGCTCCAGGCCGTAGCCCGAGAAGTAGAGCTGCGTGTAGAGGGTCAGGCTGGTGTGCCCGGGAGAGAGGACGAAACGGTCGCGGCCCACCCAGGCCGGGTCGGTCGGGTCGTGGCGCAGGAAGCGCTGGAAGATCAGGTACGCCGCCGGGGCCAGCGACATGGCCGTCCCGGGGTGTCCGTTGCCGACCTTCTGGACCGCGTCCATGGCCAGGACGCGGGCGGTGTCGACCGTCCGCTCGTCCAGCTCGGACCACTCGAATGCATTCGTCGGCGTCGTGCTCACCCTGTCTCAGGGCTCCTTCCGTTGTGAAGAGTGACCCCGTGAAGGGGACCGGGTCGGCCACGTCGATGGGGCCGGACGCTGGGTGGTGCCGGTCACGGAGGGTAGATCCCGCTTCTCGGTGCGAGCCTACCGTCCGGGTCGGGGATCACCCTCCGTGCTGAGACAACGGGCATTTCCGTATGGCGATTCCCACGAGGGTTCGAAGGGTTCTTTTGTCCCAGCCTCTCCCGGTTTCACGGCCTCTGCCCGTTCGGGGGCCGGGACGGGGGACAGGTATCGCAGCAGGTCGGCTTCGTGTGTTCGCCCAGGGGTTCACCCAGGGGTGTGCGTTCCGCCCCGCCCGGGGGACCCCGGAGCCGGTGGGGAGATATGGAGCGTCTAAGGTGGCGTGGTACGCGCAGAGCGGACGATTCGGGAACATCGTTCCGGTGGACGCCTGCGGAGATTCATCTTCAGTTGGGGTGTTAGTGACCGCCGTCGAATCCCGTCCCGCCGGGGTCACCGGGGCGACGCCTGCGCACCGGCCGTTCGGGGCCCGTGTCGGCGCATTCGTCGCACTGACCAAGCCTCGGATCATCGAACTGCTGCTGATCACCACCGTCCCGGTGATGTTCCTGGCGCAGCGCGGTGTCCCGGATCCGCTGCTGGTCCTCGAGGTGGTCATCGGCGGCTACCTGTCGGCCGGTGGCGCCAACGCCCTCAACATGTACATCGACCGCGACATCGACGCGGTGATGTCGCGCACCGAGCGGCGGCCGCTCGTCACCGGGATGGTGTCACCGCGCGAGGCGCTGGTCTTCGGCATCGCGCTGGCGGTCGGTTCCACGCTCTGGCTCGGCTTCCTGGTCAACGCGCTCTCCTCGCTGCTGGCGCTGTCGGCCCTGCTGTTCTACGTGTTCGTCTACACGCTGGGGCTGAAGCGGCGCACCGCGCAGAACATCGTCTGGGGCGGGATCGCCGGCTGCATGCCGGTCTTCGTCGGCTGGGCGGCGGTCACCGGCTCGGTGTCCTGGTCGGCGCTGGTGCTCTTCCTGGTCATCTTCTTCTGGACGCCGCCGCACTACTGGCCGCTGTCGATGAAGGTGCGCGAGGACTACGAGCGGGCCGGCGTGCCGATGCTCCCGGTGGTCAAGGGCAACCTGGCGGTCGCCAAGCAGATCGTCCTCTACTCCTGGGTGATGGTCGCCGTCTCGCTGGCGCTCTGGCCGCTGGCGGAGACCAGCTGGCTGTACCCCGTCTCGGCGGTCGTGCTGGGCGCGGCCTGGCTGAAGGAGGCGCACGGACTGTACGCCCGGGCCAAGGCCGGGGTGGTCGGTGCGAAGCTCAAGGAGATGCGCCTCTTCCACTGGTCGATCACCTATCTGACGCTGCTGTTCGTGGTGATCGCGGTGGATCCGTTCGTGAAGTAGCCGCCGACGCGGAAGGGGCCCCGGTCTTCGGACCGGGGCCCCTTCCGCGTCTCAGCGCGGGGGCAGTTCGGAGGGTCCCACCCGGTCGTCCAGCCAGTCCCGCAGGGGCTGGGAGGCCCGCAGGAAGCCGGTGATCCGGTCGTGGGCGGCCCGGGTGCCGAGCCACGCCGCCGGCGGCCACTCCTGCCAGGCGACCAGCCCCTTGTGGCGGAGCAGCTCGATCCGCGGGTGGTCCCGGGGGTAGCCGCGCGGCGCGGACCTGAGGCTGTCCCGGCCGACCACCTCCGGCCCGGCCGCGCGGACCCGGGCGATCACCCGCTCCAGCTCGGCGCCGCCGACCTCCTCGGCGACGGCGGCCCGGTAGCGCGCCAGCTGGTCCGGGGCGAGCCGGTACAGCCCGTTGCCGCAGGCCAGGCCGTCGGCGGAGAGCTGGATGTAGCCACCGCTCTCGAGGTGGGCGCCGATGTGCGTCTTGTACGGGGACTTGTCGGCGCTGAACCGGACGTCCCGGTTGGGGCGGAAGATCTTGCCCGGCCCGAACCCGGGCTCCAGCTCGGCGAGCAGTCGCTCCATCGGCTCCCGCACGGCGTGCTCGTACCGGTCCTTGTGGGACTGCCAGAAGGTCCTGGAGTTGTCGGTCTCCAGGTGCTCGTAGAACTCTAGGGCCTCGGCCGGCCAGCCTTGGAAGGTCACCGCTCCAGTATGTGGTCCGGTGCACAGCCCGGTCCCGTCGCCAGCTCCGCTACCGATCGGTAGCATGCGGGCATGAGCAGCGCAGAGACCGCCACCCCCGCCGCGCCGGACGCCCGCGTCGAGCGCCGCGCCAAGCGCATCGCCAAGCACCTGACCGCTTTCGCCAAGCAGCACGGCGGCAGCGCCGACGGCGTCGTCGAGTACGTGGGCACCGTCGCCACCCGGATCGTCGTGGTCGGCGCGGACGGCGCCTGGGGCGACCAGGTCGCCCCGAACTACGCCGTCGGCCGCCGGGCCGCCGAGCTGGCCGGGGTCACCCTGCACGACAGCTTCGAGGGCGAGCTGGGCCTGAAGGTCAGGACCGGCCCGTACGAGTGGAAGCGGATGGCCGGTATCCAGATCGGCGGCTGAGGCCGCGCCGAGCACGCGAGAGGGGCCCCGGGTTTCCCCGGGGCCCCTCTCGCACGCTCAGACCGCGGCGGTCCGCGGCGCCTGCGCGGGCAGCGGCGCGGTGGGCGCGGCGCCCTCGCGCACGCGCAGCGCCAGCGGGATGCGCAGGACGGCGATCCAGGTGAGCGTGGCGCCCAGCATGTGGATGCCGACCAGCAGCTCCGGGACGTCCGTGAAGTACTGGACGAAGCCGAGCACGCCCTGCAGCAGCAGCACCGCGAGCAGCTCGCGGGCCCGCGCGCGGGCGGCCGGCGGGGCCTTTACGGCGGCGAACACGAAGAGCACCGCGACCGCCAGGCCGACCGAGACGAACGCCAGGTCGGCGTGCACCTGGGCGAGGCGGTCGTAGTCGAGGGGGATCCGCGGCACCAGCTTGTTGTCCTTGGGCGTCCCGGGGTGGTGCCCGGCACCGGTCACCAGCGTCCCGGCCGCCACCAGCAGGCCGATCACGGTGACCAGGACGTAGGAGAGCCGGACGATCGGACCGGCCACGGCCGGCCGCGGCGGGCCGTCGCCCTCGCGCGAGCGCTCCCACATCAGCAGCGCGACCCAGACCAGGGCCATCGCGGAGATCAGGTGGACGGCGACCGTGTAGGGGTTGAGGCCGGTCAGCACGGTGATGCCGCCGATCACGGCGTTGCTCATCACCAGCCAGAACTGGGCCCAGCCGAGCCTGCTCAGACCGCGCCGCCAGGGCCGGTGGCAGCGGGCGGCGAGGATCGCCCAGCCGACCGCGGCGCTCAGCACGTAGGTCAGCATCCGGTTGGTGAACTCGATGATGCCGTGGAGGCCCATTTCGGGTGTCGGCGTGATGCTCTCGCCGGTGCAGCGGGGCCAGGTGGTGCAGCCGAGGCCGGAGGCGGTGAGCCGGACGGCTCCGCCGGTCACGACGATCACCACGCTCATCACCAGCGCGGCGAACGCGGCGCGCCGGACCATGGCGGCGGACGGCTGCCAGCGGTCGGCGAGCAGGGAGAAGGGGGTAGGCACGGGGTCAATCGTAGGCGGCCTTACAGCCGATCTTGGGGCGGGGCGGGGTCGCGCCGGGCGGGTGCCGTCCGGTCCGTCGCCCCGGGGGCCGTCCGGTGGGTCCCGGGGCGGGCCGTTCGGCCCGAACGGGACTGTTCGGGCAAGGCGGACATTGGTCTTGACCAATCACTCGGTGGCCGAAAGAGTGCGGCTTGGTCCATACCTTTTTCCGGGACCGCTCCCACCCCCGCACGTAAGCGGAGATCCTGCACATGCGCATACCCACACCCGCCGCAGCGCTCGCACTCGGCGGATCCCTCGCCCTGGCCGGTCTGATCGCCCCGGCCGCGCACGCGGCCGAGCCCGGCCGGCAGTGCCAGAGCCTCGGCGTCGCCAATCTCTACGGGGAGTTCATCGAGGGCGACGACACCCACACGCCGGACGCCGAGGGCGCGGTGGCGGTCGGCGGCAACGCGGACTTCACCGGCGGCTTCTCGATCGGCCAGGAACTGACCGCGGACCAGGTCGCGGCGCTTCCCGGCGGCAACGCGCTGGTCGTCGCCGGCAAGATCACCGGGCACAACACCCAGGTGATGAAGGGCAACGGCGTCTACGGCTCGAAGGCCCCCGGCGCCGTGGTGGACGCCCATCAGGGCAAGATCAGTCAGGGCGCCTCCCCGATCGACTTCAAGGCCGAGTTCGCCAAGCTCCGCTCGGCCGCCACCGCCCTCGCGGCCGGGGCGCAGACCGCCGGCGCCAAGGTCGAGGCGAAGGGCGCGCAGCTCTACCTGAGCAGCGCCGACGCCACGCTCAACAGCTTCACCGTCAGCGCGGCGACGCTCCAGGGCGCCACCGACGTCTTCGTGAAGGTGCCGGTCGGATCGGTCACCGTCGTCACCGTGACCGGCGACAGCTACGACATGGCCGCCGCCCGGACCACGGGCTTCCACCTGTGGGACGAGGGCAAGAAGGCCTACGTCCTGGACGACAAGCTGCAGAGCGCGTCGGGCGGGGCGGTCCGGGCCAAGCTGCTCTGGAACTTCCCGACCGCCACCAAGGTGGTCAAGAACAGCCAGGCCGCCTGGGCCGGCACCGTGCTGGCGCCGAACGCCGCCTTCGACCTCGGCAGCGGCGGACCGGTCAACGGCTCGGTGATCGCCAAGTCGCTGACCGGCAAGGGCGGCGCGGAGACGCACCACTACCCGTTCACCGGCTGCCTGAACACCGAGGTGCCGCCGACCACCGTGCCGACCGTGCCGCCGGTGGTGCCGAGCGGTTCGCCGTCGCCGTCCTCCACGCCGAGCGCGTCGGTGACCCCGAGCACGCCGGCGACGCCCGGCGCCTCGGTGACCCCGGGCGGCTCCGGCAGCCCGTCCGCTCCGACGACCGGCACACCGGGCCCGGGCGCCACGGGCAGCCCGGCGGCCTCCGCCTCCCCGTCGGTGGCGGTGGTGCCGAGCGCCTCGGCCGCCCCGTCGGCGGAGGCGACCACCGGAGGCGGCCTCGCCCACACCGGCTCCGGCCCGGTCGTCCCGCTGACGATCGCCGGCGCCGTCGTGATCGCCGCCGGTGGCGCGATCGTGGTGGCCGCCCGTCGCCGGGCGGCCAGGAAGGCCTGACGGCCCGCCGGGCGACCGTAGTGCTGCCCCCGGTGGTCGGATTCGACCGCCGGGGGCAGTGCGTTTGCGCCACTGTGACGGAATACGTTCAAGTTCGCCGAACGGGTGTCGTACGAGGTCGCCGCCGTGATGGGCTGCTCCTTGCACAACCGAGGCCGGACGGACAGTCGAAATCCGGTCGTACGGCGGGGTGTGGGGAGGTGAGGGTGTGCCGGTAGAGTCCCCCGGACAGTCGTGGCGGGCCACCGCGAGCCTTTCAACAAGCCTGCTGCGCAAGACCGTTCGGAGGGGACAACGAAATGGCGCGACAGCGGCGGCAGATCGGCATCAGGAACGCGGCACTGGCGGGGACGGCGGCAGCCGCCGTCCTGCTGCCCTTGGCACTGGCGACCAGCGCCTCGGCGCACGCGCCCAAGTGGCAGGTGACCTGCGACAAGATCGTGATCGATCTGACCAACTACAGCGACGCGAGCGGTGTGAAGAACGTCGTCAGCCTGACCGTCGACGGCGAGAAGGTGCTCGACCAGAAGCCGTTCGGCAAGGAGTTCCACGGGACGTTCCCGGTGAAGGACCACGCCAAGCCGGTCAGCGCGACCTTCGTGGTCACCACCACCGAGGACCCGAAGAACGCCGACTGGAACAAGACGGAGACCAAGACGATCGAGGTCTGCCAGACCCCGACGCCCACCCCGACCCCCACGCCCACCAAGACCCCGACCCCCACCCCCACCCCCACGCCCACGGCAACCCCGACGCCGACGCCCACCCTGACCCCCACGCCCACCAGGACCCCGACGTCGAGCCCGACGCCGACCCCCACCAAGACCCCCACGGCGACGCCCACCCCGACCCGGACGCCCACCCCGGCGCCGAGCACCGCCACCCCGGGGCCGGTGCTCGCCCAGACCGGTAGCAGCGACGCCACCCCGATCATCGCCGCGGCCGGTGGCGGCGTCGTCCTGCTCGGCGGCGCGCTCGTCCTGCTGGCCCGCAAGCGCCGCAGCGGCGGCAGCGAGAGCTGACGCCCGCGGCCGATCGCACGGTGGCCCCCGCTCGCACGACGAGCGGGGGCCACCGTGCTCTGTGCCGGGGTCCCGCGTGGCCTGCTAGCCCGGGGTGACGGTCGCGAAGACGCCCCGGGCGGGTGTGCCGTCCGGCCAGGTCCACCCGGCGACCAGGCGCGCGGCAGGGCCCTTCGCGGCATCCGCGGCCTCCGTGGGCCGCAGGACGCGGTTGAGCCGGACGTCGAACGCCTCGGCGGCCGGTGCGCCGTGCACGGTGACGCCGGGGTCGGGGGTGTCGCTCAGGCTCTGGTGCTGCGGGACGGCCCCGCCGCGCAGGAGCGCGCGCGACTGCGCCGTCACCACCGGGTCGTGGGCGCCGTCGTAGATCCACCGGGTGCCGAGCACCCCGTGCTCGGAGGTGCCGATCAGCGCCTCGGCGGGGGCATCCGCCAGCGCCGTCCCCCGGTAGGCCAGCGGCACCAGGTACGCGACCGGTTCCGGCGCGGAGGTGTCCACCACGACCATGAACTCGATCCCGACCTCGCCCGCCGGATCGTCCAGCCGGAACCCGCCGGCCGTCGTCAGTTCCGGGGTGCCTGCGGTGCCCACGTACCAGCTCTGCTTCGGCAGCCAGCCGGTGAGCAGCTCCAGTTTGGTGGGCTTCATGGTGGTGCGGTGGATGGCGGCCATGACTTCCCTCGCGCGTAGATCCGGGCCCGTCCTGCCACGGGATGCGGTCGAACGTATCGGACGGCATCACCCGGTGCGGGCGGGGGCGGTGCCGAACCGGGCCGGGCGCTCGGCGCCGGGCCGAACAAAACGGATTGCCGCCCCTGCGGGGGTGTGCCACTGTTCGGCCGGGACCGAGCAGTTGATCAACGTCGGCAGGTCGGTCGGGCCCCGGGGAATTCGCCGACGGGGCACAGGAATCACGGGAATCGGTGCCATGGGGAATCAGTACGAGGACGAGTGTCGCCGGGCGCTGGCCGGGGAGCAGGCGAAGAGCCTTGCCGAGACCGACCACTGGGAGCACGTGGACCGGGACCGGGTCCACCAGGACTGGGACGCGCTGTACAAGGAGATCGCGGCCGTTCTGGAGGGCTCCCTGCCCGGGGACCCGCAGATCCAGGAGTTCGTCGGCAGGCACTTCGACATCGCCTGCCGGTTCTACGTCCCCACCAGGAAGGCCTACGTCGGCATGGCGCTCTTCTACGCGGAGAACGACGACATGAGGGACTTCCACAATTCCTACCACCCCAGGATGGTGGAGTTCCTGGGGGAGGCGATGGGCATCTTCGCCGAACGCGGGACCGGCTTCGCCCCGTAGGGCGGGACCCGCCGCTGAGGCCGCGTCGCGGGCTCCCGCCGACGGCCGGGCGGGCTACGCTCGCAGCCAGCACGGGACCGAGGAGATCCGAGGAGGGCGCGACGGCCCGGACCAGCCGCGAACGCGTCATCAGAACGCTGACGTTCTGGCTTCGCCCGGCCTTCGCCCTGCGCTGCGTCAGCCGTTTCCAGAAGCTCGTGGGCTTCGACCGCTCGATGGCCCTGGCCGCCGGAGCGCTGGCGGCGACCGTCCCGCTCTCGATCCTCACCGGCGGCGTCCTGGCGCGGACGGGGCACGCGGACACGGCGGAGCGGATCATCGGCCGCTACCAGCTCACCGGGGAGGGCGCCGATGCCATCCGGCAGGTGTTCGCGCCCTCGTCCGGCACGGCCGCGACCATCGGTGTCTTCGGAGCGGTGTTCCTCGTGATCTCGGTGCTGAGCTTCGCCCGGGCGGTCCAGCGCCTGTTCGAGCAGACCTGGGAGCTCAGACCGCTCAGTGTGCGCAACACGCTGAACGACCTGTGGTGGGTGGCCGGTCTCACCGGCTACCTGATGGCCACCGGTCTGGTCTACGGCTTCCTCGGCCGGGGGCGCCTGCAGCTGGGGGCGGCCGCGGCCGAGGCACCGGTGACCGCGGCCTTCCTCGTCTGGGGCGGCTGGATCCTCACCGCGCGGCGGGTCGCCTGGCGGGCCCTGCTCCCGTTCGGTGTCGTCGGGGGCGTCCTGGCGGCGGTCTACTCGGTGGGTGCGACGGTCTACCTACCGCACCTGTTCAGTTCCTCGGCCGCCCGGTACGGCGCCGTGGGCGCCGTCTTCGCGACGCTCTCGGGACTCTTCGGCGCCATGCTCGTCACCGTCGGCTCGGCCGCGCTCGGCCGGGAGGTGCGTGACGAGCTCGTCGGTATCGCCCGGGGTGAGCGTCCGCCCGACGACGAGATCCGCCGCGAGTGGCACACCGTGATCGAGCAGGCGCGGTCGCGGTGGCACACCACCCGGCGCCAGATCGCCCGCTACCGCCGGTCCAAGGACCCGGACGAGCCGGGCGGGCCCTGACCCTCGGGGCGCGCCCCGAGGGTCACTCCCAGCGGAAGAAGCGGGCGGCGGCGGCCAGGGCCACGACCGCCCAGGCGCCCAGGATGCCGAGGTCGGCCCAGGGCACACCGGCGCCGGTCTGGAGGACCGAGCGGAGGCCGTCCGACAGCGCGGCGATCGGGAGCAGCTCCAGCGCCGACTGGACGGCGGCCGGGAACCTGCTCAGCGGCACGATCACGCCGCCGGCCAGCAGCAGCAGGACGAAGACCAGGTTGGCGGCGGCCAGCGTGGCCTCCGCCCTGAGGGTGCCGGCCATCAGCAGCCCGAGGCCGGAGAAGGCCGCGGTGCCGAGGACGAGCAGGGCGACGACGCTGAACGGGTCGCCGTGCGGGGACCAGCCGAGGGCGAGCGCGATCACGCTCAGCAGGGCGACCTGGAGCGCCTCGGTGACCAGCACGCAGCCGGTCTTGGCGGTGAGCAGCGCCCAGCGCGGCAGCGGGCTGGCGCCGAGCCGCTTCAGCACGCCGTAGCGGCGTTCGAAGCCGGTGGCGATGGCCTGCCCGGTGAACGCGGTGGACATCACGGCCAGCGCCAGCAGGCCGGGTGCCAGGAAGTCGACGCGCTTGCCGGGGCCCTCGACGGCGACGATGTCGACGGCGGAGAAGAGCACGAGCAGCACCGTCGGGATGATGACGGTCAGCAGCAGCTGTTCGCCGTTGCGCAGCAGCATCTTCGTCTCGAAGGCGGTCTGCGCGAGCAGCATCCGGCCGACCGGGGCGGCGCCGGGCGCGGGCGAGTAGTCGGTGGTCGTCACGAGCGGAGGTCCCGTCCGGTCAGGTCGAGGAAGACGTCTTCGAGGCTGCGGCGCTGTACGGCGAGCCGCTCGGGGAGGATGCCGGAGGCCGCGCACCAACCGGTGACGGTGGCCAGCAGCTGCGGATCGACGGGCGCCTCGATGCGGTAGCTGCCGGGGCAGGCCTCGGTGGCGGTGGCGCCGTCGGGCAGCTCCTTGAGCAGCGGGGCGAGGTCGAGCCCGGGCGGGCCGTCGAAGCGCAGCGAGGACTCGGCGCCGCCGCGGCAGAGCTCGTCCGGGGTGCCCTCGGCGATCACCCGGCCGCGGTCGACGACGGCGACCCGGTCGGCGAGCTGCTCGGCCTCGTCCATGTGGTGGGTGGTGACGACCACGGTGACGCCGTCCCGGCGCAGGTCGCGGACCAGCTCCCAGGTGGCGCGGCGGGCCTGCGGGTCGAGGCCGGCGGTCGGCTCGTCCAGGAAGACCAGCTCGGGCCGGCCGACCACGGCCATCGCCAGGGCGAGCCGCTGCTGCTGGCCGCCGGAGAGCCGGCGGTAGGTGGTCCGGCCGCAGGAGCCGAGGCCGAGGCGTTCGACCAGGGCGTCCACGTCCAGCGGGTGGGCGTGCAGTTTGGCGGTGTGCCGGAGCATTTCGACGGCGCGCGCTCCCGCGTACACGCCGCCGGACTGCAGCATCACGCCGATCCGCGGGCGGAGCTCGGCGCCCTGGGCGACCGGGTCGAGGCCGAGGACGCGGACGGTGCCGGCGTCGGGGCGGCGGTAGCCCTCGCAGATCTCGATGGTGGTGGTCTTGCCGGCGCCGTTGGGACCGAGCACGGCGGTGACGGCGCCGCGCGCGAGGGTCAGGTCGAGACCGTCCACCGCCGTCTTGGTGCCGTAGCGCTTGACCAGCCCGGTGACCCGGACCGCGGGTTCGGAATGCATACCGGCGAGTGTATGAGGCGCGAACACGGCGGCCCGGGGCGGGAGGCCGCGCCGGGGCCGGACGCGGCACCGGACGGGCGGCCGAAGGGGTGGTGGGTGGAGCGGTCGACGGCCTGGTCGGCGGGCCGTCCGGAGGGCCGCCGGGGGGCGAGGAGGGCCGGAACGACCGCCGGAACCGGCGCCAGGTGATCGTTTTCGCAGGTCAGGTAAGGCTTACCTGCGTGACAGATGACACGAGTGAGGCCTGCATCACGGCTTGTCCCGGCGGAAGTAATTACGCAACAATCGTGTTGTGAAAAACATGCGCGAGCACTCCCCGCAGCAGGAGGCCGAGTCGGCCCCCGGCTGCGCCGTGCCCGCGAACGCGACCGAGGTGCTGCTCGACGGTCACCGCGCGACCCGGGACCGGGTGGCCCGGTCGATCCTCGACCACGGTCCGTCCTCCGCCGCCGACCTGGCGAACCGGCTCGGTCTGACGACCGCCGCCGTCCGCCGTCACCTGGACGGCCTAGCCGCCGCAGGACTGGTCGACGCCCGTGAACAGCGGGTCTACGGCAGCCGCGGCCGGGGTCGCCCGGCCAAGGTCTTCGCCCTCACCGAGTCCGGTCGGGACGCCTTCTACCAGGCGTACGACCAGCTCGCGGCCGACGCGCTGCGCTGGATCTCCGACGCGGTGGGCGGCGGCGCGGCGGGCGAGGAGGCGGTCGCCGCCTTTGCCCGCGCCCGGTTCGGCAAGCAGGGTGAGAAGTACCTGGACGCCCTGCGCCAGGCCGAGGCCGGTGAGCGGACCGAGGCACTCGCCCGGGCGCTCAGCGCCGACGGGTACGCTGCCACGGTGCGGCGGGTTCCGTCGGCCGCGGCGAAAGCCCCGGCGGGCGCCCAGCTCTGCCAGCACCACTGCCCGGTCGCGCACATCGCCGAGCAGTTCCCGCAGCTCTGCGAGGCGGAGACCGAGGTCTTCTCCCAACTGCTGGGCACCCATGTGCAACGGCTGGCCACCATCGCCCACGGCGACGGGGTCTGCACCACCTATGTGCCGGCACCCGGTGCCGCATCGTCGCCCTCCCTGCGCAGCGCGGGTCCGGGTTCCGGTGCAGTGCCGACTGCCGGTACGTCCACCGAAGATTCAGCGTCCGCGCGTTAGGAAGCTCGCATGACTGACACCGTTTCGCACCCGGAGCTCGAAGGCCTGGGCACCTACGAGTACGGCTGGGCCGACCCGGATGCCGCCGGCTCCGTCGCCAAGCGCGGGCTCAGCGAGGACGTCGTCCGCGACATCTCGGCGAAGAAGAGCGAGTCCGAGTGGATGCTGAACCTGCGGCTCAAGGGCCTCAAGCTGTTCGGCAAGAAGCCCATGCCCACCTGGGGCTCGGACCTCACCGGCATCGACTTCGACAACATCAAGTACTTCGTGCGCTCGACCGAGAAGCAGGCCGAGTCCTGGGAGGACCTGCCCGCCGACATCAAGGCGACGTACGACCGGCTCGGCATCCCGGAGGCGGAGAAGCAGCGGCTGGTGGCCGGTGTGGCCGCGCAGTACGAGTCCGAGGTGGTCTACCACCAGATCCGTGAGGACCTGGAGGAGCAGGGTGTCATCTTCCTGGACACCGACACCGCGCTGAAGCAGCACCCGGAGATCTTCGAGGAGTACTTCGGCACCGTCATCCCGGCCGGCGACAACAAGTTCGCCGCGCTGAACACGGCGGTGTGGTCGGGCGGCTCCTTCATCTACGTGCCGAAGGGTGTCCACGTCGACATCCCGCTGCAGGCCTACTTCCGGATCAACACCGAGAACATGGGCCAGTTCGAGCGGACGCTGATCATCGTCGACGAGGACGCCTACGTCCACTACGTCGAGGGCTGCACCGCGCCGATCTACTCCTCGGACTCGCTGCACTCCGCGGTCGTGGAGATCATCGTCAAGAAGGGCGGCCGCTGCCGCTACACGACGATCCAGAACTGGTCGAACAACGTCTACAACCTGGTCACCAAGCGCGCCGTGGCGTACGAGGGCGCGACCATGGAGTGGATCGACGGCAACATCGGGTCCAAGGTCACCATGAAGTACCCGGCCGTCTACCTGATGGGCGAGCACGCCAAGGGCGAGACCCTGTCGATCGCCTTCGCCGGTGAGGGCCAGCACCAGGACGCCGGCGCCAAGATGGTCCACATGGCGCCGAACACCTCCTCCAACATCGTCTCCAAGTCGGTGGCGCGAGGCGGCGGCCGCACCTCCTACCGCGGTCTGATCGAGATCGGCGAGGGCTCCAAGGGCGCGAAGTCCAACGTGCTCTGCGACGCCCTGCTGGTCGACACCATCTCCCGCTCGGACACCTACCCGTACGTGGACGTCCGCGAGGACGACGTGTCGATGGGCCACGAGGCGACCGTCTCCAAGGTCAGCGAGGACCAGCTCTTCTACCTGATGAGCCGGGGCATGACCGAGTTCGAGGCGATGGCCATGATCGTCCGCGGCTTCGTCGAGCCGATCGCGCGCGAGCTGCCGATGGAGTACGCGCTGGAGCTGAACCGGCTGATCGAGCTGCAGATGGAGGGCTCCGTCGGCTGACGCACAGCCGCACGCAGTCCAGCCACCAACTTTGAGGAAGAGAGCACTACGACAGCCATGGCTGACACGCCTTTGAATGTCGCTGGGACCACCGCCGGTTCCACCACCGCCGGTTCGATCGAGGTCGGCACCGCCGGGGCGGGCGCGCAGCTCGCCGGCCCCGGCACCGGCCGCGCGACCGTCCAGCAGCCGATCGACGCCCGCGTCGCCGTCAAGCCCTCCTTCGAGGTCGGCGACTTCCCGGTGCCGACCGGCCGCGAGGAGGACTGGCGGTTCACCCCGCTGCACCGCCTGAAGGGCCTGCACGACGGCAGCGCCGCCGAGGCGGAGAAGGGCGCGGACAAGGTCGAGCTGAGCCTGCCGGACGGCGTCACCGCCGAGACCGTCGGCCGCGACGACGCCCGCCTGGGCAAGGCCGGCAAGCCGGTCGACCGGGTCGCCGCCCAGGCGTTCAGCGCCTTCGAGCAGGCACTCGTGGTCACCGTGCCCAAGGAGACGGTGCTCACCGAGCCGGTGAAGATCGACGTGCACGGCGAGGGCGGCACCCGCTTCGCCCACGTGGTGATCGACGTCAAGCCGTTCGCCGAGGCCGTCGTGGTGATCAACCACACCGGGACGGGCACCCGCGCGGCCAACGTCGAGCTGCTGCTCGGCGACGGCGCCAAGCTGACCTTCGTCTCCGTCCAGGACTGGGACCGCGACGCGGTGCACACCGCCCAGCAGACCGCCCTGGTCGGCCGGGACGCCTCGCTGAAGTCCGTCGTGGTCACCTTCGGCGGCGACGTGGTCCGCATCCACCCGCGGGTCTCCTACTCCGCTCCCGGCGGCGAGGCCGAGCTGTTCGGCCTGTACTTCGCCGACGCCGGCCAGCACCTGGAGCACCGTCTGGTCATCGACCACGACACCCCGCACTGCCGCTCCAACGTCGTCTACAAGGGCGCGCTGCAGGGCCAGGACGCGCACGCCGTCTGGGTCGGCGACGTGCTGATCCGCGCCGCCGCCGAGGGCACCGACACCTACGAGCTCAACCGCAACCTGGTGCTCACCGACGGTGCCCGGGTCGACTCGATCCCCAACCTGGAGATCGAGACCGGCGAGATCGTCGGGGCCGGCCACGCCTCCGCGACCGGCCGCTTCGACGACGAGCAGCTGTTCTACCTGCGGGCCCGCGGCATCCCGGCCGACGAGGCCCGCCGCCTGGTGGTGCGCGGCTTCTTCGCCGAACTGGTCCAGCAGATCGGCGTCGCCGAGATCCAGGAGCAGCTCATGGAGAAGATCGAGGCCGAGCTGGAAGCGGCGGTCTGAGGCCGATGAGTTTTCTCCGTGCCTGCGCGCTGAGCGAGCTCCAGGAGGACGTGCCCCGGCGCGTCGACCTCAACGGCGTGCCCGTCTCCGTCGTCCGCACCGACGAGGGGGTGTTCGCGATCAACGACACCTGCTCGCACGCGAACGTCTCGCTGTCCGAGGGCGAGGTCGAGGACTGCATGATCGAGTGCTGGCTGCACGGCTCCAGCTTCGACCTGCGCACCGGCAAGCCCTCCGGACTGCCCGCCACCAAGCCGGTCGCTGTCTACCCCGTAAAGATCGAAGGGGACGATGTGCTCGTCTCCGTCAACCAGGAGTCCTGAGTACATATGGCAACCCTTGAAATCCGCGACCTGCACGTCTCCGTCGAGGCGGAGACCGGCCCCCGGGAGATCCTGAAGGGCGTCGACCTGACCGTGAAGCAGGGCGAGACCCACGCGATCATGGGTCCGAACGGCTCCGGCAAGTCGACCCTGGCGTACTCGCTGGCGGGACACCCCAAGTACACCGTCACCAGCGGCTCGGTGCTGCTGGACGGCGAGGACGTCCTGGAGATGTCCGTCGACGAGCGGGCCCGGGCCGGTGTCTTCCTGGCCATGCAGTACCCGGTCGAGGTCCCCGGCGTCTCGGTCTCCAACTTCCTGCGCACCGCCGCCACCGCCGTCCGCGGCGAGGCCCCGAAGCTGCGGCTCTGGGTCAAGGAGGTCAAGGCGGCGATGGCGGCCCTCCAGATGGACCCGGCCTTCGCCGAGCGCAACGTCAACGAGGGCTTCTCCGGCGGTGAGAAGAAGCGCCACGAGATCCTCCAGCTGGAGCTCCTCAAGCCGAAGATCGCGATCCTCGACGAGACCGACTCCGGTCTGGACGTCGACGCGCTGCGGGTCGTCTCCGAGGGCATCAACCGGGTCCGCTCGACCGGCGAGGTCGGCACCCTGCTGGTGACCCACTACACCCGCATCCTGCGTTACATCAAGCCCGACCACGTCCACGTCTTCTCGGCCGGCCGCATCGTCGAGTCCGGCGGCGCCGAGCTCGCCGACAAGCTGGAGGAAGAGGGCTACGAGTCCTACGTGAAGGGTGGCGCTTCCGAGTGATCCATACCCCCGAGACGAGTGGCCCCGCCACGGGCCTGCCGGGTCTGCTCGACACCGACGCGATCCGCAAGGACTTCCCCGTCCTGCAGCGCCTGCTGCACGACGACAAGCCCCTGGTCTACCTGGACAACGCCGCCACCTCGCAGAAGCCGCGCCAGGTGCTGGAGGCGCTGAACGCCTACTACGAGCGGCACAACGCCAACGTGCACCGCGGCGTCCACGTGCTCGCCGAGGAGGCCACGGCGCTGTACGAGGGCGCCCGTGACAAGGTCGCGGCCTTCGTCAACGCGCCGAGCCGCAACGAGGTGGTCTTCACCAAGAACGCCTCGGAGTCGCTCAACCTGGTCGCCAACATGCTGACCTGGGCGGACGAGCCGTACCGGGTGGACGCCGACTCCGAGATCGTCATCACGGAGATGGAGCACCACTCCAACATCGTCCCGTGGCAGCTGCTCTCGCAGCGCACCGGCGCGAAGCTGAAGTGGTTCGGGCTGACCGACGAGGGCCGGCTCGACCTGTCCAACATCGACGAGCTGATCACCGAGAAGACCAAGGTCGTCTCCTTCACCCTGGTCTCCAACCTGCTCGGCACGGTGAACCCGGTCGAGGCCATCGTGCGCAAGGCCCAGGACGTCGGTGCGCTGGTCGTCATCGACGCCTCGCAGGCCGCGCCGCACATGGTGCTGGACGTGCAGGCGCTGGAGGCCGACTTCGTCGCCTTCACCGGCCACAAGATGCTCGCCCCGACCGGCATCGGCGTGCTCTGGGGCCGCCAGGAGCTGCTGGAGGACCTCCCGCCGTTCCTCGGCGGCGGCGAGATGATCGAGACCGTCACCATGGGCTCGTCCACCTACGCCCCGGCGCCGCACAAGTTCGAGGCCGGCACCCCGCCGATCGCCCAGGCGGTCGGGCTCGGCGCGGCCATCGACTACCTGTCGAACATCGGCATGGACCGGATCGCCGCGCACGAGCACGCCATCACCGCGTACGCGGTGGAACGGCTGCTGGAGGTCCCGGACCTGCGGATCATCGGTCCGCGCACGGCCGTGGACCGGGGCGCCGCGATCTCCTTCACGCTGGGCGACATCCACCCGCACGACGTGGGCCAGGTGCTGGACGAGCAGGGCATCGCCGTGCGCGTCGGCCACCACTGCGCGCGGCCGGTCTGCCTGCGGTACGGAATTCCCGCGACCACGCGGGCGTCGTTCTACCTGTACTCGACGCCGGGCGAGGTCGACGCCCTGATCGACGGCCTGCACCACGTCCGGAACTTCTTCGGCTGACGGGACGGCCCACGACATGAAGCTCGACTCGATGTACCAGGACATCATCCTGGACCACTACCGCAACCCGCACGGCAAGGGGCTGCGGGACGGCGACGCCGAGGTGCACCACGTCAACCCGACCTGCGGGGACGAGATCACCCTGCGGGTGCGGCTCGACGGGGCCACGGTCGTGGACGTCTCGTACGAGTCGCAGGGCTGTTCCATCAGCCAGGCCAGTGCCTCGGTGCTGAACGACCTGGTGGTCGGCAAGACCGTCGGCGAGGCGCAGGCCGTCCAGGAGGCCTTCCTGGAGCTGATGCAGAGCAAGGGCCAGGGCGAGGGGGACGAGGAGGTGCTGGAGGACGCGGTGGCGTTCGCCGGCGTCTCCAAGTACCCGGCCCGGGTCAAGTGCGCGCTGCTCAGCTGGATGGCCTGGAAGGACGCCACCGCCAAGGCCCTGGCCGAGCAGCCCGCCGTGCACGACCTGAACGACTGAAGCAGAAGAGGAGGACAGACACATGAGTGACACCGAGACGCCCGCCCCTTCCGCTGAGGAGGGTCCGACCGTCATCGTCGGCACCACCGCCGGCACCGTCTCCGTCGAGGACCTGACCGAGGCCCTGATGGACGTCGTCGACCCCGAGCTGGGCATCGACGTCGTCAACCTGGGCCTGATCTACGGCATCCACATCGACGAGTCCGACGTGGCCACCATCGACATGACGCTCACCTCGGCGGCCTGCCCGCTGACCGACGTCATCGAGGACCAGGCGAGGACCGCCACCGACGGCCTCGTCCAGGACCTGCGCATCAACTGGGTCTGGATGCCGCCGTGGGGCCCGGACAAGATCACCGACGACGGCCGCGAGCAGCTCCGCGCCCTCGGCTTCAACGTCTGACGGACGTCCTGCGTCAACCCACTGCCGCGCGAGTCTCCCCTTCGGGGGAATCATTCGCGCGGCAGTGGTATATCCGCGAGCGGGCGGCCACGCTGGTGCCGCGACCGCGAAGGGCTGTTCGGTGAGCCGGGCCGGGCCGGGGCGAGGGGAGCTACCGGGTGCTCGGCGAGTGGAAGTTCGGTGAGCCGCTTCGGCTCCCGGAGCCGGTCGGGTTCGAGGTCTCCACGGAGACCTGGAAGCCCTGGGCGGAGTAGGGCTCGAGAACGCCGCTGCCCGGTACGGGATCCGTACCGGGCAGCGGCCTTCCCGTCGGTCAGGCGGTGCGGGGCCGGCGGGCGACGGCGACGGCCAGGGCGACGCAGAGGACGGCGGCGAGGCCGACGAAGCCGCTGGTGGCCGGGAGCAGGCCGTAGCGCTGGACGAGGGCGCCGACGCCGACGATCGGCAGCGAGCTGCCGAGGTAGACGATGACCCAGAGGGAGCTGAGCTCGGAGCCCCGGCGTTCCGGGTTCATCGCGGCCACCGCGCCGGTGAACAGCGAGCGGAAGGCGACCCCCTGGCAGGAGCCGCCGAGGACGCTGCCGATGAACAGCAGCGCCGGTGTGCCGGTGTACTGGGCGGTGACGACCAGGCCGAGGCCGGTCGCCAGACCGGTCATGCCGAGGGCGATGACCAGCCGGTCGGCGGTCGGCGGGACGAGCAGCTGGGCCACGGCGGAGGAGCCGAGCAGCAGCGCGGCCACCACGGCGCCGGTCAGCCGGGAGTCGGTGTGCAGCAGCTTGGCGGAGAAGGCCGGGGCCAGGCTGAGGTAGACGCCGAAGACCGCGTAGGAGATGAATCCGGCGGCCGAGGCCAGCAGGAACGCCCGGCGGCCGGTGGACGGCAGGGCGAGGCGCTGCGGGCGCAGGTGCGCCGGGGTGGTGATGCGCGGCGGGGAGGCCGGCGGGCGGCTGCGGCCGGGCATCCGGGGGTGGACCAGGGCGAGCGGCACACAGAGCGCGAGCAGGGCGACGGCGTGCAGCAGGAAGGGCGTCATCAGCGGGTCGGAGCCGTCGGCCAGCAGGGCGCCGACCACCGGGCCGATCGCCACGCCGCCCGCCGAACAGGCCAGGGTGAGCTTGGCCGCCAGCGTGGGGTGGTCGGGCAGCAGGTCGCCGAGGGCGGCTCCGGCGGCGCCGGTGGACAGGCCCACCGCGACGCCCTGGACGGCGCGGCCGAGGGCGAGCTGCCAGAAGCTGCCCGAGGTGGCGAAGACGACGTCCCCGGCGGCGGCCAGGGCCACGGCGGGCAGGATCAGCGCGCGCCGGCCGAGGTGGTCGGACCAGTGGCCGACCGCGGCGAGCACCGGGACCAGCGCGAACACGTACACCGTGAAGAGGATCGTGGTGTCGAGCGCGGTCAGCGAGAGCCGCTGCTGGAGCAGCGGGTAGATCGGCGTGGCCAGGTTGGCACCGATCAGCATGAGGAGGAGGGCGCCGGCGACGAGGCCGACACGGACGCCGCGGAGCGCGTTCCATCGGCTGATCGCGGCGAGCTGGAGCTGGGCGCGCGGGGCGAGCTCCAGGGGAAGCAGGGCCTCCGACAGTCGGCGTCCGTCGAACTGCGCGGTGCGCAGGCCGGAGCCGGCAGGGGAGAGGTCCGCCATGGCAGGGGTCTCCTGTGGCCGGGCACCACCAAGGTCGGCGGGGTGTGCCGGCGCGCCCGTCCGGTGGCGCTGTGGTGGTGGCCTCGGTGCGGGGACTTCCTGGTGGAGCGGGTGAGCATGGGACCCTCCGTCCCGGAGCCGGGCGAGGAGGGTGGAGGGGCTTCGTTGCCCGGTGGCCCGCGCGGGGTGTGCACGGTGCCGATTCGAAGGATAAGGGGTGGGCGCACGGTTGCGGCGCGCGCCCCTGGAGGCCGGGCATCGGGGGTGCCCGGCCTATACGCTGAGGTGGTGGACCGGCACAGGGAGCTGATCCACTGCGGCCGGAACGGATCGGCCGGCCGCTGGCTGTAGGGAGAACGCGCGACAATGGCCGGACGACGTCGTAAGAACGCTGGGGCTTCGTCGGCGGGTGCGCCGGACGAGGGGGCGGTCGGCGCTGTGCTGCCCGCCGACCTGGAGCTGCAGGACCTCTATGGGGCGTTCGCCGCGCACGGGCTGGACGACGAAGACCTGGACGACGCCGCCGTGCTGGTGCCGCCGGTGCGGCTGCCGGCCGAGTCCGAGCTGGCCGACCAGGCGAAGGCCGTGCCGATGTTCGGGTACGCGCTGAAGCTGGCCCGCTGGACGGCCCCGCACCGGGAGGTGGACGAGTTCGGCGACCTCACCGGTCCGGACCGGGCGCCCGCCGCCCGGCTGCTCGGCCTCGCGCCCGAGCAGGGGGAGGCGCCGGAGGAGGCCGTGGTCGAGACGATGCGGGCCTGGTCGCTGGCCTGCGACCTGGACCTCATCGAGATCGGCACCACCGCCGCCGGTGAGCACGTGGCCATTCCCGGGCCGGACCTGGAGCCGGCCGAGCGGGGGGACGCGGAGACCGTCCTGGAGCTCTGGCTGACCGCCGCCGGGATCGTCCGGGAGCTGGCCGTGGAGGCCGACTCGCTGCCGGAGGAGGAGGCCGCCGAGGAGGCGGCCGAGCGCGCCGGGGCCGCGGCGGAGCCGGAGTCGGAGGATGACGACGACGAGGAGCGGCTGGCGCGGGTCGAGGAGGCCCGGGAGGAGGCCGCCGAGCTGCTCGACGAGGCGCTCCAGGTGCTCTACGAGACGACCGCCTTCGCCGACCCGGGCACCGAGACCGTGCCGCTGGGCGTGCTGGCCGCGCTGCTGGTCGTCCCGGAGGGCGAGGAGCCGAGCGAGGAGCTGCTCGGCGACATCACCGATGTGATGGTCGCGCTGGACCCGATGCTGAACGACCTCGCCGAACTCGGCGTGCTGGACTACCGCCCGATCGACCCGGAACTGTTCGACGAGGAGGAGGGGCAGGAGCCCCTCGGCGGCGGGGTCGGCGACGAGCCGCTGGACGAGGAGGAGTCGGCCCGCTTCGGCCTGGTCCGGCTCACCCCGCTCGGCCAGTACGGCATCCGGCAGTGGCTGCTGGAGGACGGCTACGACGCGCCGCTGGTCGGCGAGCTGGCCCAGGGGGATGCCGCCGAGCTGCTGCGCGGGATCTGCGAGGCCGCCAACGTGCTGCCCGAGGAGGAGCTGCAGGTCTGGGTGACCGGCCGGGAGCCGGTGGACGCGGCCCGCGAGCTGCTCGCGGCGTCGCGCGGCAACGACGCGTACGCCCCGATGCGCCGGATGCTCAGCCGGCTGGCGCTGGGCATGATCGGCCGGCCCGCCGAGCCCGCCGTCCGGGAGGTGCTGGACGACCCGGAGCTGGGCGGGGCCGCGCGGGCCTGGCTGGTGGATCTCGGCGCCACCGATGTGCCCGCGCCGGAGCGGGGGATGGCGCTGTGGACGGTGATCGACACCTTCGCCGCCCAGCTGCTCGACACCGGCGGCGACGCCGAACTGCTTCGCGAGCTGATCGCCGACCTGCCGGTGACCGGCAACCCGGCGAGCTACTTCGGCGAGCTCTGGCGGGTCGACCACCCCTACACGGCGGACGTGCTGGAGGCGGTCGGCGAGCTGCACCTCGACCGGACGGTGGCCAAGGAGGCCCGCAAGGCGGCCTTCAAGGCGCGTTCGAAGAGCTGAGGGCCCAGGGAGCGCGCGGGGCCGGACCGGCCGGGGCGGGGCGCCCGGCCGGTCACGGCAGGTCCAGTGAGCCCTCCGCGGTGAACGGGAAGAACGGGTTGTGGGCCAGCTCCCACAGGTGGCCGTCCGGGTCCTCGAAGTAGCCCGAGTAACCGCCCCAGCTGGTCGCGGTCGGGGGCTTGACCACCGTGGCGCCCGCCTCGACGGCCGTCCGCAGGGCGGCGTCCACGCGCTCGGTCGACTCCAGGTTCACCGCGAGGGTGACGCCCCGGAACGACGGCTCGCCGAGGGCGGGGACCCCGGCGTCGGCGGCCAGCTCGTCGGTCGGGAAGAGGCCGAGCACCGAGTCGGCGGTGCGGAACCAGACGATCTCCGGGCTGGAGACCGACGAACGGCGCCACCCGAGGTCCTCGTAGAACCGGGCGCTGCGGTCGAGATCGGTCACCCCGAGGGTGACGATGCTGATGCGGGCGGGAAAGTCCTGGGTTGCTGTCATGCCCGACAGCGTAGGAAGCGGCACTGACAAACGCGCGTCCTGACACGACGGCGCGGGTGGCGATCCGTCCGGCGGGGCAAAGGAGCTGATGACCCGGCAGGTCGGGCCACGTATCGTGTCCCGCAGGCGGTGTGCGGGCGGCGAGGACACGGGGGTGCGGCGCGGGATGACGCGGGAGAGCGGTGGCAGGCAGGACGGTCTCCGGGGGGACGGCGCGCGGTGGATGGACCCGTGCGGACGGGAGGACCGCTTCACCGACCAGGAGGAGTTCTCCCGCCGCACCCTGGCCGCGGCCGGCTTCCCGGTGTACGGCGTCGTGCGCGGCGCCGACCCGGGCGGTGACGCGCTGACCGCGTTCGAGACCTGTGACGGCCGGCTGTCCTGGGTCGAGGTCTGCTCCGGCGACTGGACCTCCGCCGACGGCCCGTACGTCACCGTGCGCACCTACCGTCCCGGGGCCGACCGGCCGGGCGCGCTGCCCGAGCTGGAGGACGTGGTCGAGGACGAGCGCGACCGGGTCTACGAGCAGCTCGGCGTCGACGAGGGCGACTGCCCCGGCCGGGTCCGGGCGCTGCGCGAGTGGATCACCGTGGACGGCGAGCCGTGCGCGGTGGAGGTCCACGAGGACCTCCGCGACCCCTGGGACCGGCCGGACGCCCCGCTGCCCGGCCTCGGCGCCACCCCCGGTGCCGGCCCGGTCTGGGCGGGCCGGTTCCGGGTGGACGGGCTGACCGTCACGGTCTGCGGGCGCGGCGTGGGGCCGGGCAGCCTCGAACTGGCCCCGATCGAGGACGTCGAGCGGCATCTGCGCGGCCGGACGGCGCTGCTGCGCGGCCTCGCCGCCCGCCGGGCCCGGTACGTCCCGGTCGAGGAGCGCGAACTCCCGCCGACGGTCGGGCTGGAGGCGCACCGGGCGGTGATCGAGCACGGCATCGCCGAGTCCGCGGCGATCGAGGCGCAGGTCCGGGCCGGGCGCACGCCGCGGCTGCCGCGCGGGCTGCGCGGCGAGACCGGCGCGCTGCGCTGGGAGGCCGCGGTCCGCCAGCAGATGCGGCTCGGCTCGGAGAGCCGGGAGGAGGCGGTCGCGGCGGTCACCGCGATGGTCAACCACCTCAACCGGCTGTCCCGGCAGACCCAGTGGGTGGTCGGCACGGTGGAGGGGGCGGCCGCGGTCGAGGAGGTCATCCGCTACACGGTCTTCGCCAGCGAGGTGGCGAGCCTGCCCGCGCAGCGTGCCTGGGAGCAGCTCTGGCGGGACCGGGCGGACGGTGCCGGCGCGGCCGGCGACGGCTGGGAGGAGGAGCGGATCGGCGAGCAGCTCTGGCTCGCGGCCTGGGAGCAGTGGCGGGCGGCCCGCGCGGGGCGGTGAGGGCCGCCGACGGACCACCGCGCCGGGTGCCGCGCCGTTCCGCGGCTGTTCGGTGGCGCTGTTCTCCGGCTCCGTTCCGCGGCTGTTCGGTGGCGCTGTTCCGTGGCACTGCTCCGCGGTTCTGTTCTGCGGCGCGGCCGTGACCTGCGGTGCACGGGGCAAAGAACGGGTCATGGATTCGGATACGGTCGGCAAATGAACACCCTGACGCGGTGTCCGCTTCACCGGGCGTTCATCACACCGGCGGAGTCTGCAGGCGTCGACGAGCTACCTCGACACCTCGCACGCCACGTACCGGGCTCCGCTCCGGTCGGCGCCCCACCTCTCAGGAGTGACTCACATGTCGCTGTCCCGTCGGGACTTCGTCAACCGTTCCACCCTCGTCGGGGCCGGCGTGCTGATCGCCGGTAGCGCCGAGGCGCTGGCCAGTGCCCCGGGCGCGATCGCCGCCCCGGTCGGCGGCGAGGTGCGGGACGCCGCGACCGCCGACGCCGAGCGTGCCGCGGTCGGCTACGGCGCGCTGGTCAAGGACCCGGAGAACCTGCTCGCGCTGCCCAAGGGCTTCAGCTACAAGGTGGTGAACCGCGCGGGCGTCACCAAGCTGCGCACCGGCGAGTTCACGCCCAGCAACCACGACGGCACCTCCGCCTTCGAGGACGAGCGCGGCGGCAACCTGCTGGTCGTCAACCACGAGCTGAGCGGCGCCCGCTCCGGCTGGGCGTACCCGGTGCCGTTGACCGAGGGCCACGTCTACGACCCGGGCGCCGCCGGCGGCTGCACCATCGTGCACGCCAAGCGCAACGGCACGGTCGAGCAGTGGGTCGGCATCGCCGGCACCTCCACCAACTGCGCCGGTGGCGTGAGCCCGTGGGGCACCTGGCTGTCCGGCGAGGAGACCGAGGACAAGGCCGGCAAGAACGGCTTCACCAAGGACCACGGCTACATCTTCGAGGTCGACCCGTTCGACGACGAGTACAACCTCGACCCCAAGCCCGTGAAGGCCTTCGGCCGTTACGCGCACGAGGCCGTCGTGGTGGACCCGAAGCGCGGCCACGTCTACCTGACCGAGGACGCCTCGAACCCCAACGGGCTGCTGTTCCGCTGGACCCCGCCGGCCGGCTTCAAGCACGGCCGCTACCAGCTGCGCAAGCTCGCCGACGACGCCGGCACGCTGGAGGCCTTCAAGGTCTTCGACGCGCAGGGCAAGTTCATCGACGACCTGTCGCGCGCCACCAAGGTCGGCACCACCTACGGCGTGGACTGGGTCAAGGTCCAGGACCGCGACGCCAGGACCGTCTCCGTCCGCAAGCAGTTCAAGGACGGCGAGGTCACCCGCGCCCGCAAGCTGGAGGGCATGTGGTGGGGTGACGGCGGCTTCTACTTCGTCTCCAGCTTCGCCCGCTCGGAGAGCCCGCTCCAGCACGACGGCCAGGTCTGGTTCTTCAACCCCGTCCGCCGCACCATCACCCTGAAGGTGCTGCTCGGCGTCAACACCGACGTCTGGGGCGACCACGACAACTTCGACGGCCCGGACAACATCACCGTCTCGCCGTACGGCGGCATCGTGATCGCCGAGGACGGCGAGGGCGTCTCGCACCTGTTCGGTGCCACCGAGGACGGGCTGACCTACCCGATCGCCCGCAACGAGCTCAACATCGGCTCCGCCGAGAAGCCGGAGTTCAGCGAGTTCACCGGCGTCACCTTCTCGGACGACGGCAAGACGCTGTTCGCCAACATCCAGACCCCGGGCATCCAGCTGGCCATCACCGGCCCGTGGCACCGCCTGAACGAGCACAAGCGCGGTCAGGGCTACGGCGCCTGATCAGGCTGAGGCCGGGAGGGGCCCGCTCCGGCGGGCCCCTCCCGGCTTTCCCGGTCGTGCTTTCCCGATCGTGTTTTCGCGGTCCGGCTTTCCCGAGCCCCCGGACGCGGGCGTCACTCCTCCGGCAGGCGCAGCTGGAGCATGGCCAGCAGGCGCTGCTGCGGCTGCGCGAGGTCGACACCGGTGAGCTGCTCGGCCCGGCGCACCCGGTACCGCAGGGTGTTGGGGTGGATGTGCAGGGCGTCCGCCGCGACCCGGACCTCGCCCAGCGCGTCCAGCCAGGCCAGCACCGACTCCGCGAGCCGGGTGCCGTGCCGGCGGTCGTACGCGGTCAGGGCGGTCAGCCGCGGGTCGCGCAGGCCCGAGCGCTCCTGCAGCAGGGCCAGCATCTCGCTGACCAGGACCTCCGCCTGGACGTCGATCAGTGCGGCGACCTCCAGGTCCACCCCGCCCCGGCCCATGGCGTCCAGGATCCGGTCCGCCTGCGCCCGGGAGTCGGGCACCTGGGCCAGGCCGTCCACCGTGGAGCCGATCGCCGCCCGCAGCGGGACGCCCAGGTGGTCCCGGGCCGCCTCCACCACCTCCTGCGCCCAGTCGCGGACCGTCGTCATCGGCAGGCCGGCCGGCAGCTCGGGCAGCAGCACGTAGACCCGGGACTCGATCGGGGCGAGCAGCGCGCTGCGGTGGCGGGCGGCGGTGTGCACCGAGATCAGGCCGGTCACCTCGGCGCGGGTCAGCGCCTCGGTGGTCGGCGCGCTGTACGCCAGCACGGTGGCGGGCCGGCGCAGGCCCAGGCCCAGGTGGGTGGCGAGCGACTGCGGCCCGGTCGAGCCCTCCAGCAGGCCGGTGAGCAGGGTGCGGGTCAGCCGGACGTCCGCCGACAGCTCCCGCCGCCGCCGGACCAGCTGCGCCGCCGCCACCCGGGCCGCGCCGACCAACGCCTGCTCGGCGAGCGGCGCCAGCGGCTGGGCGCCCTCCTGCACCCAGATCGTCCCGAGCGGCTGGGCGCCGGTCCGGATGCCGATCGCCAGGCGCCGGCGCAGGCCCAGCTCCGGGTGCGGGTCCACCGCGATGGCCGAGTCCGAGGTGCGCAGGTGCTGGAAGATGCCCCACTCGCGCAGCTTGGAGAGGTAGGGCTCGGGGCCCTGCCAGCCGAGGATGGAGAGCCGGCGCAGGTCGTCCACCTCGTCGGAGTCCGAGGAGCGGGAGTAGGCCAGCACCCGGCTGGAGGTGTCCTCGATCGAGACGATGCCGTGGGTGAGCACGGCGACGGTCTGGGCGAGCGAGAAGAGGTCGCCCGCGTTGTGCTCGGGGGCGCCCGCGGCGTCCGCGGTGTCCGGGCCGGCGATGATCGCCCGGGCGAGCGAGTCCAGGTGCTCCCACCGGGTCTCCCGGCGGACCGAGAGCAGCGCCACCCCCGCCTCGGTGGCCGCCTCCCGCAGCGCGTCGGCCTGGCCGGGGCCGTCCAGCTTCACCGCGACCGCGGCGGCGCCCGCCCGGCCGGCCGCGCGCAGCGCGGGGAGGGCGGCCCGGCCCCGGGCGCCGATGGCGAGCACGAGTTCGCCCGGAGCGGCGGTGGGAGGGTCCTCCGGGTCGAGGATCGCGACGTCGCGCACCGCGACGTCCAGGCCCAGCGGGGCGGCCTGGAGCTCGACCAGCGGTTCGCCGAGGGACATCAGCAGCTGACGGAGCGGGAGGCCGGCGGGCTGCGACACCGGAGGCTCCTTCACGCTCGTGCGAACCGGGGCGGATCAGTGCGAGTGGTGCGAACGGACCGTCGAGCATCGTGCGAACGGACCATCGCGTACCGCCGATTTTAGCGGGGCGGACAGGCCTCGGGAGTGGGCGAGCGGCCCGGCCGGCGGCCGGCGGGTCCGGTGGCCCGCCCGGCGGTGGCCGTGACCGCGCCGTGATCCCTTCGTCGGGCCGGACAACGCCGTACGGGGGACTTTAGCCGCCCGGCCAATCAAGTGGAGCCCGGTGCAGGAATAGCGTTCGTCCTGTGGCCGACGTGCGACCCGCGTCGGCATCCCCCGCATGAACCGAAGGAGAGCGTGCGCTCATGGATGCTGTGACCCAGGTCCCCGCGCCGGTGAACGAGCCGGTCCACAGCTACGCCCCCGGCAGCCCCGAACGGGCCCGCCTGGAGGCCAAGCTGAAGGAGCTGGGCGGCCAGGAGCCGGTCCAGCTGACCATGACGATCAACGGTGAGCGCCGCCTCGGCGGCGGCACCGAGATCCACGTCGTCCAGCCGCACAACCACGCGGCGAGGCTCGGAACGCTGCGCAACGCCACCCAGGCCGACGCGCAGGACGCCATCGACGCTGCCCTGGCCGCCGCTCCGGCCTGGCAGGCGCTCTCCTTCGACTCGCGCGCCGCGATCTTCCTCCGGGCCGCCGACCTGCTGGCCGGCCCCTGGCGCGAGACGCTGGCCGCGGCCACCATGCTCGGCCAGTCCAAGACCGCGCAGCAGGCCGAGATCGACACCCCCTGCGAGCTGGTCGACTTCCTGCGCTTCAACGTGCACTTCGCCCGGCAGATCCTGGCTGAGCAGCCGATCTCCTCGGACGGGGTCTGGAACCGCAGCGACCACCGCCCGCTGGAGGGCTTCGTCTACGCGATCACCCCGTTCAACTTCACCGCCATCGCCGGCAACCTGCCGACCGCGCCGGCGCTGATGGGCAACGTGGTGCTCTGGAAGCCCTCCCCGACCCAGCAGTTCTCCGCGCACCTGCTGATGCAGCTGCTGGAGGAGGCCGGGCTGCCCAAGGGCGTCATCAACATGGTGACCGGCGACGGCCTGGACGTCTCCGCCGTCGCGCTGAAGCACCCGGCGCTGGCCGGCATCCACTTCACCGGCTCCACCCCGACCTTCCAGCACCTGTGGCGCACGGTCGGCGAGAACATCTCCGGCTACCGCACCTACCCGCGGATCGTCGGCGAGACCGGCGGCAAGGACTTCCTGGTCGCCCACCCGTCCGCCGACCCGGCCGTGCTGAAGACCGCGATGACCCGCGGCGCCTTCGAGTTCCAGGGCCAGAAGTGCTCGGCGCTCTCCCGCGCCTACGTCCCGGCCTCGCTCTGGGCCGGCCTCAAGGACGCCTTCCGCGACGAGGTCGAGGGCCTCACCATGGGCGACGTCAACGACCTGTCGAACTTCATGTCGGCCGTCATCGACGACCGCGCTTTCGCCAAGAACAAGGCCGCGATCGACCGGGCCCGGGCGGACGACTCCGTCGAGGTGCTGGCCGGCGGCACGTACGACGACTCGGTGGGCTACTTCGTCCGCCCGACCGTGCTGGTCTGCGCGGACCCGGCGAGCGAGTACTTCAAGGACGAGTACTTCGGCCCGATCCTCGCCGTCCACGTCTACGAGGACGAGAAGTACGAGGAGATGCTGGCCCAGATGGAGTCGGTGTCGCCCTACGGCCTGACCGGCTCGATCATCTCCCAGGACCGCGCGGCCGCCCAGGACGCGATGCACAAGCTGCGGTTCGCGGCCGGCAACTTCTACATCAACGACAAGCCGACCGGCGCGGTCGTCGGCCAGCAGCCCTTCGGCGGCGGCCGGGCGTCCGGGACCAACGACAAGGCCGGCGCCAAGCAGAACCTGGCGCGCTGGACCTCGACCCGTTCGGTCAAGGAGACCTTCGTCCCGCCGACCGACTACCGCTACCCGCACATGGGCTGAGTGCCCCGCCGACGCCCGGTCCCGCAGCCGGGTGTCCCCGCGGGGGCGGACGGCCCCACCCCCTGGCCGCCCGCCCCCGCCACCCCCTTCTGCCACCCTTAGAAGCACCAGCTCCAGGAGTCACGATGCTCCGTTCCGCCCTTCTCGCGGCCTCCCGCTCCCCGCAGGTCCGCACCGTCGTCGAGAAGTTCCCGCCGACCCACGCGATAGTCGAGCGGTTCGTCGCCGGCGAGGCCCTCGACGACGCCGTCACCGCCTGCGACGACCTGGTCGCCACCGGCCGCAAGGTCACCCTGGACCACCTCGGTGAGGACACCAAGGACGCCGCCCAGGCCGCCGGGACCGCCGAGGCGTACGAGCACCTGCTCACCGCGCTCAAGGACACCGGCCTGGCGGCCGGCGCCGAGGTCTCGGTGAAGCTGTCGGCCGTCGGCCAGTTCCTGCCGGTGGACGGCGAGAAGATCGCGCTGGAGAACGCCCGCCGGATCTGCGAGGCGGCCGCCGACGCGGGCACCACGGTGACCCTCGACATGGAGGACCACACCACCACGGACTCCACCCTCGCCATCGCGCGGGAGCTGCGGGCCGACTTCCCCTGGCTGGGCGTCGTGCTCCAGGCCTACCTGCGCCGCACCGAGGCCGACTGCCGCGAGTTCTCCGGCCCCGGCTCCCGCGTGCGGCTCTGCAAGGGCGCCTACAAGGAGCCCGAGTCGGTGGCCTTCCAGGGCAAGCACGAGGTGGACCTCGCCTACGTCCGCGCGCTGAAGATCCTGATGGCCGGCGAGGGCTACCCGATGATCGCCTCGCACGACCCCAACATGATCAAGATCGCCGGCCAGCTCGCCCAGTGGAACGGCCGCGAGCGCGACTCCTTCGAGTACCAGATGCTGTTCGGCATCCGCCCCGAGGAGCAGCTGCGCCTGGCCGGCGAGGGCAACACCATGCGGGTGTACCTGCCATACGGCGAGGAGTGGTACGGCTACTTCATGCGCCGCCTCGCCGAGCGCCCGGCCAACCTGACCTTCTTCCTGCGGGCCATGGCGACCCGCGGCTGAGGCCCCTGCTGTACGGACGGCCCGCACCCCTTGTGGAAGGGGGGTGCGGGCCGTCCGTCGTCGGGGGCGGCGGGGCGGCCTAGGATCAGGGGTGGTGAAGTGTGGTCGGGTCGCGTCGAGTTGGGCAGGTGGCTGAGGTGCTGAAGGCCTTCGCGGAGTTGTCGACGCCGTTGGTGGCGGATGCGTGTGTGCGGGCGGGGGTGGGGTTGCGGGTGGCGCCGGCGGGGGTCGGGCCGGTGGTGGCGGGGCGGCGGGTCGCGGGGCGGGTGCTGCCGGTGCGGCACTACGGGAGCGTGGACGTGTTCCTGGAGGCGTTCGGCGCGGCCGAGCCCGGGGACGTGCTGGTCGTCGACAACGGCGGGAGGGTCGACGAGGCATGCGTCGGGGACCTCGCGGTGCTGGAGGCGAAGGCCGCCGGGGTGGCCGGGGTGGTGGTGTGGGGCCTGCACCGGGACACGCCGGAGCTGGTGGAGATCGGGCTGCCGCTGTTCAGCTACGGCGCGCTGCCGCTGGGCCCGTTGCGGCTCGACGAGCGGGAGCCGGAGGCGCTGGTCACCGCCCGGTTCGGGACGCACCTGGTGAGCGCCGGGGACGTGGTGTTCGGGGACGCCGACGGCGTGCTGTTCGTGCCGGCCGCCCGGGTCGACGAGGTGCTGGAGGTGGCGGGCGGGATCGCGCGGACGGAGCGCGCGCAGGCCGAGCGGATCCGCTCGGGCGACACGCTGCGCCGGCAGACCGCGTTCGACGACTACCTGGTGCGGCGGGCCGCCGATCCGTCGTACAGCTTCCGGCAGCACCTGCGGCGGGTCGGCGGCGCGATCGAGGAGTAGCGGGCGGCGGGCCGGAGTTCAGAGCGCGCGGTGCATGACGTGCAGGCCGACGTACCCGTGGACGGGGTGGCGGAAGCCCTCGGGGAGGGTGCCCAGGATCTCGAATCCGAGCGACCGGTACAGCCCCACCGCGGGCTCGTTGCTCGCCACCACGGCGTTGAACTGCATGGCGCGGTAGCCCGCCGCACGCGCCCATTCCAGGGTGTACTCGGTGAGCGCGCGCCCGACGCCCCGGCCGGAGTGCGCCGGGTCGACCATGTAGCTGGCGCTCGCGATGTGCGAGCCGTTGCCCTGGTGGTTGCGGTTCATCTTGGCGCTGCCGAGGACGGTGCCGTCCTCGGCGACCGCGACCACGGTGCGGCTCGGGGCGGGGAGGAGCCACCACTCACGGCCCTGCTCGAAGGTCAGGTCGAGCGGGTAGGTGAACGTCTCGCCCGCGGCGGCGATGACGTGGAAGAACGGCCAGATGGACGGCCAGTCCTCGGGGGTGGCTTCCCTGATCAACATCCGGACAGGATGGCACGCCGACCGGCCTCCGGCCAGCGGTTTTCGGGTGCCCGGGCGGTGGGCCCGGGCACCCGGGGGGTCAGAGCATCGAGGCGGCGGGCTTGACCATGGCGCGGGCGGTCTTGGCGTCCACGTACTCGCCGATCGCGGTCATCACCCACTCGCCGGAGTACTGGCGGACCAGCTTGCACATCACCACGCCGGTGTGCGGCTCGGACTGGGTGAGGTCGAAGCGGACCAGCTCCTGGTCCGAACCGGCGTCCACCAGGCGGCAGTAGGCGTTCTTGACGTCGGTGAACTTCTGGCCGGAGAAGGAGTTGACCACGAAGACCAGGCCGCAGACCTCGGGCGGCAGGCCGTCCAGGTGGACGGTGATCGACTCGTCGTCACCGCCGCCCGCGCCCGTGAGGTTGTCGCCGGAGTGGGCGACGGCGCCGTTGAAGATCCCCAGCTTCATGAACCAGGCGGTGTCCAGCTTCTCCCGCTTGGCGTCGAAGGCGATGCAGGAGGCGTCCAGGTCGATGTTGCGGCCGCGGCCGGCGGGCTCCCAGCCGAGTCCCATCCGGACGGAGGAGAGGAAGGGCTTGCCGTTCTTCTCCAGGGAGACCGAGCCGCCCTTGGTGAGGCTCACCCGGCCCTTGTCCAGGGTGATCTTGGTGAGGGCCGGCGGGGCGGCGGGCGCCGCGGGCGGGGCCGGCGGCATCGGGGGAGCGCTCTGCGGCAGCGGCGGGGCGACCGGGGCGACCGGGGCCGGGGCGGGAGCCGGGGCCGGGGCGGTGACCGGCGGGGCGACCGGGGTGGCGGTGGCGGCCGCCGGGGCGGGCTCGTCCTCCACGGTGACGCCGAAGTCGGTGGCGATGCCGGCCAGGCCGTTGGCGTAGCCCTGGCCGACCGCCCGGACCTTCCAGGCGCCGCCGCGCTGGTAGACCTCGACCACGATCAGCGCGGTCTCGCGGCCCAGCTGGGGAGCGGTGAAGGTGACCAGGACCTGGCCTGAGTCGGCGTCCCGGACCGTCGCGGTCGGCTCGATGCCGGCGAAGGTGGCGCCGGCCTCGTCGGGGCTCGCCGTGACGACGATCTTGGTGATGCCGGCCGGGACGGCGGCGGTGTCGATGGTGATCGCGTCCGGGGTCGCGCCGGAGGCCGGGCGGTGGGTGACACCGGGGCCGTGCGGGGCGTTGAAGAACACGAAGTCGGCGTCCGAGCGGACCTTTCCGGCCTCGGTCAGCAGCAGGCCGGAGACGTCCAGCGCCTTGGGTGCGGTGACCTCGACGGTCACCCGCGCGGCGGTCAGCGGGGCGTTGCCGCCTTGGGTCAGGACCGTGGACACGAACTCCTCCTCGGATGCGGGGGCACGGCGTGCGGGACCCGAGTCGGGGCGCCGTGCCGAGTGGTACCCACAGTAACGAACGGGGTTGTCGAGACGAGCCCGATCAAGGCGGTGACCTGTCGGGTTGTCGGACGGTCGGTCAGCTCGGTCCGACGGCGAACGCTCCCAGCGCGGCGACGGCCCGCGGGTGGTGGATGCCGAACGCCGAGGCGCTCCAGCTCTCGGCCGGGGCGGCCTTGCCGGGGCCGGTGGGCACGCTCTCCCCGCGCCCCGGTGCGGCCGGTGCGGGCGCGGCACCGGGGACGCCGGTGGTGGGCGCCTCGGTGGCCGGCGTCGCGGCCGGGCGGGTGTGCCGGACACCGAAGGTGTAGCGGCCGGGCGGGACGTCGGTGCCGGGCGGGGTGGTGAAGCGGTAGACCAGGGTGCCGCGTTCGTGGTGGGTGGTGACCACGGCGCCGGCCAGGTCGGTCCAGGCGGTGCCGGAGGGGGCGGTGGCGTCCGGTGCCGGACCGCCCGGGGCCGCCGCGTCCGGCGCGAGCCGGAGTTCGGCCTGCAGCGCGGTGAGCGGCTCGGTGACGGTCAGGGTGAGGACGTGCCGGGTGCCGTCGCGGCCGAGCGACTGGACCAGTGCGGCGCCGGTGAGCGCGTGGTCGACCGTGTCGTCGGGGTCGCCCGGGTCCGGGGCGGTACCGCCGGTCGGGTCCTTGGGGACGGTGGTCGGGTCCTGCGCGCCGGGCGGCAGGCCGGTCCAGCCGTCGGTGGGCGGCCGGACGCCGGGCGCGCCGGGCGCGGGCGCGGGGGCGAGCGGCTTGGGCGGCTCGGGCGATCGGGCCGCGAGCGGTTGGCCGGACTCCACGGGCTCGGGCCGCTGGTAGGACGGCCCGTCGGTGGGCGGCGGCGCGGTGGCGGCGGTCGGGCCGTCCTGCCGCGGGGAGGGGCCGAGGGCCTGGGACGACGGGGTGTCGGAGGCGCTCCGGCCGCCGGTCCGGCCCTCGGCGAGCGGCACGGCCGAGCCCGGCGCGGGCGAGCGGGGTGCCGGGACGCCGGAGACGGGCGGGTGCGAGGCGTGCGACTCGGACGTGGCGGGGCCGGCGGGGCGGACGGAGGGCCGCCCGGACGGCAGCGGCGCGGCCGGCGCCTGCGAGGAGTCGGGCGCGGAGGCGGCGTCGGCCCGGTCGGCGCCGGGGGTGGGCGGCGGGCTCGACCCGACCTGGGCCACTCCGGCGCGGCGTCCGACGCCCTGCTGCTCGTGGAGCAGCCAGGTGGTGGCGATGCTGATGCCGACCACGGTGGACATCGCCATCGCGGCGCCGGAGAACCGCAGGGTGGGCAGCCGGAGCCGGCCCCCGAACGGCTTGGGCCGGCCGTGCCGGCCGTGCCGCTCGCGCGGCAGGTCGCGCTCGTGCCGCGCGTCCGGCCCGATCTCCTCGCGCAGAGCCACCCGACCCTCCCTCCCCGAAGCCGTCGCTGAGTCGCCGCATTCTCCCATGCGCTGCCGACAGGCCCGAATCGCCGTCATGGGCGGACTGCCGCCGGTTCACCCGGGTTCGTCCGGGGTCGCTCGTGCGGGTCCGCCGGTGGACGCGCAGGAGCCCGCGCCGGCAGGGGGACGAGCGTACCAGCGGCCGCCCGGGCCCTGGCCAGCCCTCGTGCGGGATCGATCAACTCCGTGGACGGCCTTTCCCCGAACGGAAGTTGACGGTCCGTCTGACAAGGCCCGCGCGGCCCGGGCCGTCGGTGCGCGGATTATTGCAACCTCCTTGCAACCCTTGCCGGTCCGGGCTCCGGTGGCGCAAGGTGGGGGAATCCCACGCCGTCCCGGAGAGCCCGTCATGCCGTCCGACCCGTTGTCAGCACCCTCCAGTGCCCCTCTCGCCGCCACCCCCACGGGCGGCGATGAGGCAGGCTCCACCGCCGCTCCGGCGGCGGTGGAGGAGGTGCTGACACTGCGGATCTCGCTGGGCGAGGAAGTCGTCGGCGAGGTGCGGACGCGATTCCGGTTCGATGCCGAGCGTCCGTACGAGGTACTGCTGACGTTCCATCTGGGGCGGCCGGACGAGGCCGATTGGGTGTTCTCGCGTGATCTGCTGCGCGACGGCCTGCGCTCGCTGAGCGGCCAGGGCGACGTCAAGCTGTGGCCGGCCTACTGTCCGTGCCACGGCTCGACGTTGCACCTGGCCCTCGAATCCCCCCACGGCAGTGCCCTGTTGGAGGTCTCCAAGCCCAGGGTTCAGGCGTGGCTGGACCGGACGTACGCGCTGGTCTCCGAGGAGGCCGAGCAGGCCTACGGCCCGACCGACGCCCAGTTGTCCGCGTTGCTGGCCGGCGGCTGAGGCCGGGACGCCGGGGCGACGTCGTCGCCCGGGGTGCGCGGGGCCGGCAGCGGGGGACCGCCCGGCAGCCGGACGGCGCCCGCGGCCAGAGCCGCCCGCAACCGGCGCACGGCCGGCGCGGAGGACACCGGCAGCAGGTCGTACGGGTCGTCCGGTCCGTCCACGGTGACCAGGACCGAATCGGCGAACCGGTACGGCCGGTGGGCCAGCAGGCCGCCCAAGTAGCGCCGCAGCCGGGAGAGTTCGGCGCGGACCGTCACCGTCCGCGCCGGGTCGCCGAAGAGCGCGTCGGCGAGCTGCGCCGCGCTGTGCCCGGAGCGCTCGGTGGCGAGCAGCAGCAGCAGTTCGGCGTGGCGCGGGCTGAGCGCGTGCGACCAGCTGCCGGCGGCGCCGCGCACCGACAGCTCGGGGCGGTCCGGCCGGCGCAGGTCGAGCCGGAGCCGGGCGCCCTCGGCCTGTTCGGCGGTCACCGCGGCGGCGCCGTCGGCCGTCCGTTCGTCTCCCAGCGGCCGGACCAGCCAGCCGTCGGCGAGCGGCTCGACGGAGCACTCGCCGATGCCGGGCAGCCAGTGCACCGCGGCCGGGCTCCAGCCCTCGGTGGGCAGCCGCAGCCGGACCGGTGGCGGCAGGCCGGCCGCGCAGGCGATCCAGCCGGCCGCGTCGACCACCAGGGCCGGGCCGTCCACCCGGGCCAGGAGCGGGGCGGCCAGGGTGCGCAGGTGGTGCAGCGACTCCAGGCGGCGGGCGCGCAGTTCGGTCTCGGCGAGCCGGGCGGCGGTGGCGGTCAGCTGCAGCAGGTACGGGCGGACGTTGCCGGCCGGGCCGCTGAGGTTGATGGCGCCGACCAGCCGGCCGGTGCCCGGGTCGTGCACGGGGGCGGCGACGCAGGTCCAGGAGTGGTGGCTGCGCAGGTAGTGCTCGGCGGAGTGGACCTGCATCGGCCGCTGGGCGCGCAGGGCGGAGGCGATGCCGTTGGTGCCGACGCTCTCCTCGATCCAGCGGGCGCCGGTGAGGAACCCGATCCGGTCGGCGCTGCGGCGCAGGCTGCGCTCGCCCTCCTGCCAGAGGATGTGGCCCTCGGCGTCGGCGATGGCGAGGATCAGCGGGACGTGGTCGGCCGGGGCGAGCAGGGTGTCACGCAGCACCGGCAGCAGGATGTCGAGGCCGCTGGCGCGGCGGCGGTGCTCGACCTCGGCCGGCCCCAGGTGGACGGTGGCGGCGCCGGCGTCCGGGTCCAGGCCGAGGCGGCGCAGCCGGGCCCAGGAGTCGCCGATCTCCGGGCGGGGCCCGGGCAGCGGGTCGGTGCCTCCCGGGCCGGCCTCCCGGGCCGGTCCGTGGGTGACGGGTTCGGCCAGGGCGCGGTCGTGCAGCCTGGCGAGCTCCGCCGGGCTCGACGGACTTCGGGGCTCTGGCCGTCGGTTCTGCCGTCCGGTCTGCCGCACTCGGTTTGCTCCTCGCCGCCGATCGAGGGCGCGTCGGGGCCGACGCGCTGACGAAAGCGTACGGGGGCCGCCCGGTCCTGGGGACGGGGTCGGCCAACTAGGGCCGGTCACCGGTATCAGAGTGGACATGCCAACAAGTTATGAGTGCCGCGCGGCCGAAAATCGACCACCGGGGCGGTGCGGTCCGGGGGAGTGGGGCAGGGCGCGGGCCCGGACGCGGAGGGCTCGGAGGTGGGGGCGCGGAGGTGGTGCGCGAGGGCGTGCGGGCGGCGGGTCTCCCGGGCAGCCTCGGTGCGCGCTCGGCGCATGGAGGCGCGCGGGGGGCGCATGTCCACATGCTGGTCGGCGGGTCGGCGGGGCGGCGGGGCGGCCGGACGGCGAGGAAGGGCAGCGGCAGCGGCACCCGGACGGTCAGGATCACGGGGTGACCGGCCCGGTGGCGCCCCTCGGGCCCGCGCTCCCGTCCGGGGGTCCGCCCCCGCCGGTGGCGGCCCCGGCGCCGGTACCGTCGCCGCCGCCGAGGAGCTCGCGCAGCAGCCGCTCGTCCTCGCCGGAGAGATCGGAGACGAAGCGGGCCAGCACGGTGGACCGGTCCGCCTCCCGCCCCAGCTCGGTGTGCATCCGGCGGGCGGCGAGCCCGGCCCGGTCCTGGACGGTCGGGGTGTACGCGTAGGCGCGCCCCGCCCGGGTGCGTTCCACGGTGCCCTTGTCGTGCAGCCGGGCCAGGATCGTGGCGACGGTGGTCCGCGCGAGGCCGCGGCCGAGGGCCGCCTGGACGTCCTGCGGCGTCAGCGGCTCGCGGGCGGCCCAGAGGGCGGCCAGCACCTCGGCCTCCAGCTCCCCGGCGGGCCGGCGGGCCGGCGGTACGTCGGACATGGCGGCGGTTCCTCCCCGATTCGTCTACAGTCATGTAGACCGTCTACGGCACTGTAGACGATCGAGGGCGGCCGCGCCGCCCTCCCGTACGGGAGGTCCGCCGGCCTTGTTCCAGTCGTCCGCCACTCCGGCCGTTCACGCCCTCGCGGTGAACCCGCTGGACGCCTCGTCGCTGCTCGCCGCCTTCGGGGCGCTCGGGATCGCCGTCGTGCTCTTCGCCGAGACCGGGCTGCTCGTCGGGTTCTTCCTGCCCGGCGACTCGCTGCTGTTCACCGCCGGTCTGCTCTGCGCCCCCGGCGGCGCCGACGGCCCGCGGCTGGAGCTCTCCCAGGTCCTGCCGGCCGCCCTGGCCGGTGCGCTGATCGGCGCCCAGGTCGGTTTCCTGATCGGCCGGCGCGGTGGCCGCGCGCTGCTGCGGCGGACCGAGCGGAAGAGCCTGCGGCGCGGGGCCGAGCGGGCCGAGGAACTGCTCGTCAGGTACGGGTACGGCAAGGCGATCGTGCTCGGCCGCTTCATCCCGGTGGTCCGGACGGTGCTCAACCCGCTCTGCGGCGTGCTGGAGGTGCCGGTGCGCACGTTCACCCTCTGGCAGGTGGTGGGCGGCGTGGTCTGGACCGTCGGCGTGGTGCTGGCCGGGTACGCGCTCGGCTCCTCGGTGCCTGATATCGACCGTTACCTCCTCCCCATCATCGGTCTGGTAGTAGTTGTCTCCGTGATCCCGATCGTTCTGGAAATGTTCCGCGCCCGGAGGGCCCGGCGCCGTGGCGGTGACACCCGGTGACGCCCTCCCGTGCGCTGGCCGTCTACGACGGCAGCGGCATCGACGGCGGCCTCTACAGCCGGGTGATCGGGTGGGCGGACGCCGCGCCCGCCTGGCTGGACCAGGTGATCCGGATCTGGTCCGCGCTGGGGCTGGGGCTGTTCGCCGTCGTCATGCTCCGGGCGTGGTGGCGGGCGCGCGATGCCGGCCCGGCGGTGATGGCGCGGGTGCTGGCCTCGCCGCTGATCGTGGTCGTCGCCTTCGTCCTCAACTCCGGGTTCAAGAGCGTGGTCGAGGAGGTGCGTCCGTGCGCCCAGCTGGGTGTGTCCGGCACGCTGGAGACCTGTCCCGGCGCCGGTGACTGGTCCTTCCCGAGCAACCACACCGTGATCGCCTTCGCCGCCGCGACCGCGCTCTGGTTCGCGGACCGGCGGCTGGGCGCGTTCGCGGTGGCCGCCGCCGCACTGATGGGTGCCTCCCGGGTCTGGGTCGGCGTCCACTACCCGCACGACGTACTGGTCGGTGCGCTGGTCGGCGTCCTGACGGCGGCCGCGCTCGCGCTGGCCGCCGGCCGGGCCGCACCGCTGGTCGACCGGGCCCGCCGGGGCGCGCTGCGGCCGCTGCTGGGCGCGGGCGACGTCGCGCCGGCGGCCGGCGGCAGGCCGTCACCGGCGACCCAGCGGCGCCGGGTTCCGTGACCTGCCCGGTCCCTGTGCGGCCGGGGTGGCGGGGAGAGCAGGCGAGCCGGGCGCGGGCCCTTCGGACGGGCACCCGCCTGCGGGCGACCGTGGTGCGCTGACCCGGCCTCCCCCCGGCGGGCCCGGCCGGGGCGGGCCCGGCCCGGCCCGCCTGAGCGGTGTTGGCTGTACAACTTTTCGGTCGGTTCACCTGCGCGCCGCCGTTCGGACTCCCCTCGGCCACCTCGCGGCACCAGCCTGGCCGCATGAGAGTCATCGTCGTAGGAGCAGGCGTGCTCGGCAGCATGCACGCCTGGCAGGCCGTCGAGCGCGGCCACGAGGTCGTCCACCTGGAGCGCGAGTCCGAGGCGCGCGGCGCCTCGGTGCGCAACTTCGGGCTGGTCTGGGTCAGCGGCCGGTCGGGCGGTGAGGAACTGGACACCGCGCTGCGGGCCCGCGAACTGTGGGAGGAGATCGGCGCGAGGGTGCCCGAGCTCGGCTTCCGGGCCAACGGCTCGCTCACCGCGATCCGCACCGAGGCCGAACTCGCCGTCGCCGAACAGGCGCTGACCCGGGCGGACGCCGCCGCGCGCGGCTACCGGCTGCTCGACGCGGCCGAGACCAGAGCCGCCAACCCGGCCCTGCGCGGCAAGCTGCTCGGCGCGCTGCGGTGCGACCGGGACGCCGCCGTCGAGCCGCGCACCGCCCAGCCCGCGCTGCGCGCCGCACTGCTGGCCGGCGGCCGGTACACCTTCCTCCCCGGGCGGGAGGTCCGCGAGGTGATCGGTGAGAACGCCGTCCGCGACGACCACGGCGACGTCCACACCGGTGACCTGGTGATCCTCTGCACCGGCGCCTGGCTGGGCGGGCTGGTGCGCGAGCTGGCGCCCGAGCTGCCCGTCCGCAGGGTGCGGCTGCAGATGATGCAGACCGACCCGCTCGGCGAGGAGCTCACCACCTCGGTCGCCGACGGCGACAGCTTCCGCTACTACCCCGCCTTCGCCGGTGACGCGCTGGAGCGGCTGAAGGCCGCGCAGCCGCAGCCGCCGGTCGCCGCCGAGCACAAGATGCAGCTGCTGATGGTCCAGCGCAAGGACGGCGGCCTCACCATCGGCGACACCCACGAGTACGACCACCCGTTCGGCTTCGACGTCGTCGAGGACCCGTACGACCACCTGGTCGGCGTGGCCGAGGAGCTGCTCGGCCGGCCGCTGCCCCGGGTGCGCCGCCGCTGGGCCGGGGTGTACGCGCAGTGCGTGGACACCACCCGGGTGGTCCACCGGGAGCGGGTCCGGGACGCCGTCTGGCTGGTCACCGGTCCCGGTGGCCGCGGCATGACCTGCTCGCCGGCCATCGCCGAGACCACCGCCGAACTCGCCAACCTGTAAGGAAACTGAACATGCCCGCTGACATCCGCCTGGTCGTCCTCGACATGGCCGGCACCACCGTCGCCGACGACGGCCTGGTCGAGCAGGCCTTCCGGGCCGCCGCCGGTTCGCTCGGCGTCGAGGCCGGCAGCCCCGAGCACGCCCGCATGCTGCAGCACGTCCGGCTCACCATGGGCGAGTCCAAGATCTCCGTCTTCCGCCACCTGTTCGGCGCGGAGGAGAACGCGCAGGCCGCCAACACCGCCTTCGAGGCCGCCTACCACGACCTCGTCGACGCGGGGCACTGCGCCGCGCTGCCGGGCGCGGCCGAGGCCATCGCCGAACTCCGGGGCCAGGGCCGCAAGGTGGTCCTCACCACCGGCTTCTCCCGGGCCACCCAGGACCGGATCCTGCGGGCACTCGGCTGGGAGTCGATCGCCGACCTCACCCTCTGCCCGGCCGAGGCCGGCCGCGGCCGCCCGTACCCGGACCTGGCGCTCACCGCCCTGCTGCGGACCTCCACCGACTCCGTCCGCCAGATGGCCGTCGCCGGGGACACCGGCTACGACATGCTGACCGGCACCCGGGCCGGCGCCTCGGTGGTGGCCGGTGTGCTGACCGGGGCCCACGACGAGGCCCGGCTGCGGGCCGACGGCGCGACGCACGTCCTGAAGTCGATCGCCGACCTGCCGGGCGTCCTCGCGGGCTGAGCATGCGACGGCCGGGCGGGGTGCGCCGACCCGCCCGGCCGGCTTCTCCTCGGGGTGATCCCGCGGTGGGCCCGGGCTCAGTGGGCGGCGAGCAGGCCGGGCAGTTCGCGCATGTCGTGGAAGACGACGGTGCCGGGGCCCGCGAGCCGCTCGGCGGGGGTCAGGCCGCCGGCGTAGCCGAAGGCGCGCATGCCGGCGGCGCGGGCGGCCTCGACACCGGGGCGGCTGTCCTCGACCACCGCGCAGGCGGCCGGGTCGACGCCCGACCGCCGGGCGGCGTGCAGGAAGAGGTCCGGCGCGGGCTTGCCGCGGGCGACCTCGGTGGCACTGAAGATCCGGCCCGCGAAGTGCTCGTAGAGGCCGGTGCGGCCCAGGGTGTGACGCATCTTCTCGTGCGAGCCGCTGGAGGCGACGCAGGTCGGCAGGGTGAGGGCGGCCAGCGCCTCGGGGAGCCCGTCGACCGGGGCCAGCCCGACGTCCACCTGCTCGCGGTGGAGCTGCTCGAAACGACTGCTCCAGAGCGCCGCGGTGGCCTCCCCGAGCCGGGCGGCGACCTGCTCGCCGATCGAGGCGTGGGAGCGCCCGATGAACCGCTCGACCACCTCCGCCTCGGTGAGCGGCCAGCCCAGCTCCGCGCCCAGGGCGACCTGGACGCGGGCCGCGATGCGCTCGCTGTCGACCAGCACGCCGTCGCAGTCGAAGATCACCAGTTCTATCGGCTTGATCATCACCGCAGGATAGGGGGCGCCTTCGCTCGCCGGGGCGGGTCAGTGCAGGGTGCCGCGTAGCGCTGGGTGGAGCGGGTGCCGGTGGGTGCGGTGACGGCGCCGACGAAGCGGCGGACGAAGCCGTCGGGGCCGTGGACGGTGAAGTCGTACCGGCCGTCGGTGGTGGCGGCGCCCCAGGTGCGGGGACGGGTGGCGCCGGGGGCGACGGTGGAGGGCGGGCCGGCGAAGGCGTCCACGGTGTCGGGGTGGACGCTGTCGGGAAGGGGAACAACTCGCCCTTGATTGCCGGCCGTTGACGAGCGGGGGAGTCGCATCCGGCGCGCCCGGCACACGCGTCGCGGCTACGGCGAAGAGCCACGGCGCCCGCCCCGCCGCCGTGCGCGCGGGGCGGGCGGGCGGCTCAGTGGGTGCCCTTCAGGTTGAGCACCACCACGCCGACGATGATCAGGGCCAGGCCGAGCCACTGGAGCCGGCCCAGCGACTCGCCGAAGGCGATCACGCCGATGCCCGCCACGGCGGCCGTACCGGCGCCGGACCAGACGGCGTAGGCGACCGAGACCGGTATGTGCTTCAGGGCCCTGCCGAGCAGGGCGAAGGAGAGCACGTAGCCGACGGCGACGCCGAGGCTCGGCCAGAGGCGGGTGAAGCCCTCGGTGAGCTTGAGGGCGCTGGTGGCGCAGACCTCACTGACGATGGCGAGGGCGAGCAGGAGATAGGGCATGGCCGGTCACACCGCGGGTGCGGCGCCGAGCTTCCCCAGCAGCGCGAGGTCGGCGTTCACCAGGCTGTCCAGCAGGGTGACGCGCGATCCCCGGGGGATGGGCGCGGCGGTCGAGGGGACGGCGAGCACCGCGCAGCCCGCGGCGGCGGCCGAGGCGACGCCGGTCGGGGTGTCCTCGACGGCCACGCAGTCCGCCGGGTCGAGGCCCAGCCGCTCGGCGGCGGCGAGGTAGGGGTCGGGCGCGGGCTTGGTGCGCGGGGTGTCCTCGGCGGCCAGCGTCACGGCGAACCAGTCGCGGCCGATGGTGGACAGCACGAGGTCGACCACCCGGCGCGGGGAGGCCGACACCAGCGCGGTGGGCACCCGGGCGTCCCGGAGCTCGGCGAGCAGGGCGAGCGCCCCCGGCCGCGGGACGGTCTGCGCGGCGACCTTGCCGGCGAAGGACTCGCCGAGGCGGTCGGCGAGTTCGGCCTCGCTGAGGCTGGTGCCGCTGACCCGGTGCAGATGGGCCGCGGTGTGCTCGATGGCCTGGCCGAGCACCTCGGGCGCGTCCTGGTCGGTGAGCGGATGGCGCAGCTCGTCGGCGAGTTCGGCGGCGGCCTGCCACCAGAGGTGCTCGGTGTCGACGAGGGTGCCGTCCATGTCGAACAGGACGGCGGCGGGCGCGGCGGACCCGGGCTTCGTGGGGTCGGCCTTCGCCGGGTCGGGCTGTGCGGAATCGGGCTGTGCGGAACCCGGCTGTGCGGAACCCGGCTGTGCGGAATCGGGCTGAGCGGTATCAGGCATGGCGGTACCTTCGGTGGTTCGTCGGACGAGCGGACAGGTCAGACCGTACGACGGTCGACCAGGACCGGGCGCTCCGGCAGCGACAGCGCGGCGCGCGAGCCGACCGGCAGGAGGGCGGCGGCGTCGGTCGGCAGGTCGGCCTTGACCTCGGTGCCGTCGTCGAGCCGGACGGTGAGGCGGGTGACGGCGCCCAGGAAGGACGCGGAGACCACCAGCGCCTGGCCGTTCGGGGCCGGGACCAGCGACACGTTCTCCGGCCGGACCAGCACGTCGAGCGAGCCGTCCGCCGGCGCGGCCCCGTCCACCGCGTGGCGGCGGCCGAGCACCTCGACGCCGTCGGCGGTGCGGGTGCAGGGGATGCGGCTCATGGTGCCGACGAACTCGGCGACGAAGGCGGTGGCCGGGCGGGCGTACAGCTCGGACGGTGTGGCGCACTGCTCCAGCCGGCCCGCGCGCAGCACCGCGACCCGGTCGGCCATCGAGAGCGCCTCCTCCTGGTCGTGGGTGACGAACAGGGTGGTGATCCCCAGCTCCTGCTGGAGGCGGCGGATCTCCTCGCGCAGCGAGAGGCGGACCTTGGCGTCCAGGGCGGAGAGCGGCTCGTCGAGCAGCAGCACGCGCGGCCGCAGGGCGAGCGCGCGGGCGAGCGCGATGCGCTGCTGCTGGCCGCCGGACATCTGGTGCGGGTAGCGGTCGGCGTGCTGCGGCAGACCGACCAGCTCCAGCAGCTCCTGGGCGCGCCTGCGGCGTTCGGCCTTGCCGGTGCCGCGCATCCGCATGCCGAAGGCCACGTTGTCCGCGGCGGTCAGGTGCGGGAACAGGCTGTAGGACTGGAACACCATGCCCGCGTCGCGCCGGTGCGCGGGGATGCGGGTGATGTCCTCGCCGTCCACCAGCACCTGGCCGGAGTCGTGCTGCTCGAAGCCGGCCAGGATGCGCAGCGCGGTCGTCTTGCCGCAGCCGGACGGGCCGAGCAGGGCGAGGAGCTCGCCGGGCCGGACGGTCAGGTCGAGGCCGTCCAGCGCGGTGGTGGCACCGAACGAGCGGCGCAGGCCGAGGAATTCGACGGTCGCGCCGCCGGGTGCGAGGTGGGTGCCGGCGACGGGGGCGGTAACCGTGGTCATGATGGGGATCGCTCCGGGGGCTTCAGGAAGTGGTGGTCTTGTGGCGGCGCTCGCGGCCGACGGTGGCCAGCAGGAGCAGCAGCAGCCAGGTGATCAGCAGGCTCAGGATGGAGACCGCGACCGACATGTGGGCCTGGCTGTTGCCGACCGAGTAGATCCACACCGGGAAGGGCTGGTAGCCGAGGATCGAGGCGGCGGTGAACTCGCCGAGGACCAGGGCCAGGGTGAGGAAGGAGGCGTTCAGCAGCGCGCCGCGCAGGTTGGGCAGCACCACGGTGAACACCGCGCGCGGCCAGCTCGCGCCGCAGTTGCGGGCGGCCTCGACCAGGGTGCGCAGGTCCACCGCGCGCAGACCGGCGTCCAGCGCCCGGTAGGCGAGCGGGAGCGACATCAGCACGTAGGCGATGACCAGCACCAGCGGGAAGTCCGGGTCCTGGATGAACACGAAGGTCTGGAAGAACGGCGTGTCCATCAGGTAGTCCGGGCCCCAGCGCAGCACGCCGATCAGGCCGGCGGTCAGCGCGACCGGCGGGACGACCAGCGGCAGGGTGCAGAGCACGTCGATCACCGGGCGCAGCCTCGGCGAGCCGAGCCGCACCGCGATCAGCGCCGGTACCAGCAGGAGCAGCAGCACCAGGACGGTGACCACGGCCAGGCCCAGGGTGAGCCAGAGGCTGTCCAGGAAGCCGGGGGCGCTGAGCAGTCCGGTGTACGCCTCGAAGGAGTAGCCCTTCGGGTCGTCGATCGAGAAGTAGCCGGCGGCGGCCAGCGGGACGACGAAGTAGACGCCCGCGAGCAGCAGGACGGTGCCGCGCCACCAGCGCACCTTGCGGCGCGGCGAGGAGGGGCGGGCGGAGGTCAGCTGAGCCATCGGGCACTCCGGCGCTGGAGGGGGAGGTACACGGCCATCACCAGGACGGCCACCACGATCATGTTGAGGCTGAGGGCGAGCGCGAGGTTGCCCTGGCCGACCAGCACGTTGCCGGAGAGCGCGTCCGCGATCGAGCGGCTGACCAGCGGCACGGTCGCGCCGACCATGGCCGCGGCGGTGGCGTACGCGGCGAAGGCGCTGCCGAACAGCAGCACGAAGCCGCCCAGCAGGGAGGGCAGCAGGATCGGCAGCGCGACGTGCAGCCAGTACTGGACGGTGGTGGCCCGGTTGTTGTGGGCCGCCTCGCGCCACTGGACCCGGAGGCCGTCCAGGGCCGGGGTGATGGTGAGCACCATCAGCGGGATGAGGAAGTACAGGTAGACGATGGTCAGGCCGGTGAAGGAGTAGAGCGACCAGCCGTGGTCCGTCAGGTGGAGCAGCTTGGTGACCTCGCCCGCGTTGCCGAGGGTGGCGACGAACGCGAAGGCGAGCGGCAGGCCGCCGAAGTTGGCGAGCACGCCGGAGGCGGTCAGCACCGCCTGGCGCAGCCAGGTCTGCCGGGAGGTCACCACGGCCTGCGCGATCGGCAGGCCGATCAGGGTGGCGAGCAGCGCGGTCAGCGCGGACAGCTTGAGGCTGCTGAGCATCGCCGTCCAGTACGCGCCCTGGACGGAGTCCCTGATGTTGTCGAGGGTGAACTGGCCGCCCCCGCCCTCCGCGTCGCTGGAGGTGGTGAACGCGCCGATCACGATGGCGACGGCGGGGAGGCCGAAGCCGATCAGGAAGAAGAGGAAGAGCGGCACCGTGGCGAGCCAGGAGCCGCCGCGCGGGCGTCGGCGGGCGGGCCGGGCGGGGGTGGGGGCGGGAGCGGTGGCGGACGCCCCCCCGCCGCCACCGTGAACGGTGGCGGCGGGGGTGGTCGGCACCGGGGCGGGAGCCGTGGTCATGAGTGGGATCAGCCCGTTTCGGGTTGCTGCGGCAGGGTGTCAGCCTGCGATGGCCTTGGTCCAGTTCTCGGTGACGACCTTCTTGGCGGCCGTGATCTGGTCCTGGGTCGGGAAGGTGGTGAACGGCTTCTCGACGGCGGGCAGCTTGGCGGCGGCCGCGGTGTCGAGGGTGCCGTCCTTCTTCAGGGCCTCGAAGGTGGAGGGGGTGGCGTAGCCGCCGAGGAAGAGGTTCTGGCCCTCGGCGCTGAACAGGTACTCCTGCCACAGGCGGGCGGCCGCCGGGTGCGGGGCCCACTTGTTGACGGCCTGGTTGTAGAACTGGGCGTAGCTGCCGTCGGAGGGGACGGAGACCTTCCAGTCGACGCCCTTCTCCTTGAACTCGTCGGTGTAGCCGGCGTTCAGGTACGACCAGTCGATCGAGATCGGGGTCTCGCCCTTCTCGATGGTGGCCGGGGTGGACTCGACGGGGTTGAAGTTGCCCGTGGCCTTCAGCTTGCCGAAGAAGTCGATGCCGGGCTGGATGTTGTCCAGCGAACCGCCGTTGGCGAGCGCGGCCGCGTAGACGCCGCCGAACGCGGAGCCGGACTTGGTCGGGTTGCCGTTCAAGGCGACCTGGCCCTTGTACTCGGGCTTGAGCAGGTCCGCGAAGGTCTTCGGGCAGTTCGGGATCTTCTTGGCGTCGCAGCCGATGGAGACGTAGCCGCCGTAGTCGTTGACGGCGGCGCCGTTCGCGTCCTTCATGGTGTCCGGCACCTTGTCGAAGGTGGCCACCTTGTAGGGGGCGAGCAGGCCGTCCTTGACCGCCTGGAGCGCGAACGCGCTGCCGAGGTCGACGACGTCGGGGGCGCGGTCCTGGCCCTTGCGGGAGGTGATCGCGTTGATCTCGTCCTGGCTGGAGCCGTCCGGGTTCTCGTCCTCGATCTCGATGCCGTACTTGGCCTTGAACGAGTCCATGATCTTGCCGTAGTTGGCCCAGTCCCTGGGCAGCGTGATGACGTGCAGCTTGCCCTCCTTCTTGGCGGCGGCGACGAGGCCGTCCAGACCGCCGAAGTCGGCGAGCGAGGTGGCGTCCTTGGCGTCCTTCGCGCCGGCCTTGGCGGCGTCACCGGACTTCGGGGCGGTCGAACCGGCGGAGCCGCAGGCGGTGAGGGAGAGCGCGGCGGCGGTCAGTACGGCCGCGAAGGCGGCGGCGCGGGCACGGTGCACGGTCACGGGTCAGTCTCCTGATCAGGGGCGTACTGCGAGGGGTGCGTTTCGCGGGGGTGCGTCTCGCTGAGAGGTGCTTCTTCACAAGGGCGGGCCAGGCGATCAGTCGTTCGGAACCGTCCGAGTTGACTAGCCAACTTCGCCTGACGGAGGTAAGTACGCCGGAGTCCGGTGACGGGAAGGTGAACGGATGGCCCAGAACCGGGGGCGGCTACGGGAACGGTCGAATCAGGGCCTCGGTCAGTGATCGACCGAATGCGATGCTTCGAAGGCGCAGCGGGATAAAGTCGGGCTGTCCGGGCCGGTACGGCTGCGCAGGACACCGCCCCAGGAGGGACATTGACTGACGTGGCACTGGAGCCCGACCGCCCCGCGGTCCCTGCGGCACCCGCGGCACCCGCCGCCCCCGTGGCCCCTGCCGCGCCGGGCCAGGAGCGCGCCGCCGGTGCGCTCTACCGCAAGGTCGCCGCCGATCTGCGCGAGGCGATCACCACCGGCGCGTTCGGCGAGGCCGGCCGGCTGCCCGCCGAGGGCACGCTGGCCGAGCAGTACGGGGTCTCCCGCGGCACCGTCCGCCAGGCGCTCGCCGTGCTGCGCTCCGACGGCCTGGTCACCTCCCGGCGCGGCACCCGGCGGGTGGTGCTGGGCACCGCCCGGGTGCAGAGCTTCTCCGAACTGCTGAGCTTCACGCACTGGGCCTACTCGATGGGCGAGGAGCCCGGCGGCATCCTGGACTCGCTGGTGCGCCGGCCGGCCGACGCCGCCGAGCGCGAGCAGCTGCGCCTGGAGGCCGGCTCCGAGGTGTACGTCACCGTCCGGCTGCGCACGCTCTCCGGCGCGGCGGTGATGGTGGAGCGGACGGTCTACCCGCCCCGGGTCGGCGAGATCGTCGCCCAGCTGCCGGCCGACGTGGTCTCGCACACCGAAGTCCTGCGCGAGCACGGCATCCTGTTCACGGACGCCGACCACACCATCGACATAGTCGCCGCCAACGCAGAGGACGCCCGGCTGCTCGGCTGCCGCCGGGGCAGCCCGCTGCTGCGTGAGCGGCGCCGGACCACCGACCCGACCGGGATGCCGGTGGAGTGGTCCCAGGACCGCTACCTGCCCGGCACGGTGGCCTTCAGCATCCACAACTCGCTGGCCACCTCCGCCCTCTCGCGGCACGCCCGGGAGGGTGACTGAACTCCGGCGCCGGCGTGGGGAGTCGGACCGGCCGACGCCCCAGTCCCCCTAGCGCATGAGGGCGGCCAGCAGCGGGCGGAAGTGCTCGAACCCCGGGGTCTCGGCGTCCGGGTCCTTGGCCTGCTCGTCCCAGCGGCGCACGGCGACGGCGTCGGCCGCGCCGGGCAGGGCGGCGAAGGCGGCGGCCTGCTCCGCGCCCATCGGGCCGCCCTGCACCTGGAGCGTGTACTCCGAGGCCTCGGAGAGCCGCTCGCGGTAGCCGGGCTCTGCCGTGCACAGGTACCGCTTGGCGGCCACGTGCAGCCGGACCGGCTCGGTGACCTCCGGGCCGAACCACTGGGCCAGCCAGGCGGCGCCGGTGTTGCCGTGCCGGTTGTCCTGGCCGTTCATCAGGTCGCGCCCGTGCGGCGTTCCATGGCCGTGCTCGTCGAAGAAGTGCCCGATGTCGTGCAGCAGCGCGGCCGCTACCAGCTCCGGCGCGGCCCCGGCGGCCTGCGCCAGCGCCCCGGCCTGCAGCATGTGCTCGGCCATGGTGACCGCCTCGCCCAGGTACTCGCCGGCGCCCTCGCCCGCGAACAGCGCGGCGATCGTGTCCAGCGCGGCGGTGCGCCGGTGCAGCACCGCGAGGGTGCTGTGCAGCGAGTCGAGGTCCGCGTAGCAGCCCTGGAGGTGGCGCGATCCGTCCTGCTCGAAGGCCGTCCGGGCGTGCAGCAGACGGACGTTGTCGAAGATCAGGCAGTCGCCCCGGTCGAGCCGGAAGTCCAGCCGGAGCTCGGGCCGCAGGGTGATCGCGGCGAACCGGCGGTAGGCCGCGTAGAAGGCGTCCAGCTCCTCGGCGGACCCGCGCAGGGTGCTGATCGACCGGTTGTTGAACCGCACCTCGCGGATCCGGCCGCGCGCGTCCACCTCGATCAGCGGGCGGTCGGCGCGCAGTTCGGTGCCGCGGTCGCGGAACACGAAGGGGACCGGGGTACGGGTCAGCACCACGAAGTCCGCCGGGGACTCCTCGCGCAGCAGCGCCGCCGCCTTGAAGCCGTCCACCAGCCCGGAGTCGCCGCCGGCCGCGGAGTTCTCTAGGCAGTGCAGCAGCTGCAGGGTGGGCACCGGGTCCCGGTACGGGTTGTCGCTGTGCGGGGCGATCGCGGCGCTGGTGAAGGCCAGGTTGTTCGGGTCCGGCTCGACCCGGACGTCGAACAGCTCACCGTAGTTGGTGACCCGGACGTGGCCGAAGGAGCGGGCCACCGCGAGTACCTGCCGTTCGACCGCCGGTACCCCGCGCAGCACCGCGAACCCGGAGCGTCGGACGGCCCCGAGCACCGCCGCCTGCTCGGCCGGGTCGGCCAGGTAGGCCTCCCACGCCGCCTCCGGGATGCCGCGGCGGAAGTCGGCCGCGACCCAGAGCTGCTTCTCCGCCTCGGTGCGCCCGTCGCCGTCGGCGTCCCGCGCCAGCCACTCCAGCGGGTAGCGCGACCGGTGGCCGTCCGACCAGAGCACCTCCAGGTTCCCGCCGACCTCGGCGTGGGCGGCGAGGGCGAGGTCGGCCGGCAGGTCGGTGATCTGGAACAGCTTCTGCCCGCTGCGCCCGTCCCGGCACTCGACGCAGGGGCAGTTGTCGCGCAGCCAGTACGGCGGCAGGTGGGTCGGGAGCGCCATGGGTCTCTCCTGGTCGGCAGGTGGCTTGGTGAAGTTGTATAGCCAACTTCTCCTCGTGCGGGAGCCTGCCGGGTGACGGTGAGATCTGGGTGGCCACACGGTGAACCCCTCGGGAACAAGAGCTCCCGAGGGGTTCGCGGCGTGGTCGGGCGACCGGTCTCAGCCGGCGGCGACGGCGCTCTCCCAGGCGGCGTCGGCCGCCTTGAGGGCGGACCCGGCGTCCGCCCGGGCGACGGTGTCGGCCCCGCCGTCGGCGCCGAGGGTGGTGGCCAGGGCGGTCAGGAAGGCGCGGACGGTGGCGAGCGAGGCCGCCGGGCCGTAATGGTTGACCCGCAGCATCGAGTCGGCGAGCGCGCCGCCGCCGGGCTGGACGGGGAGGGTCGGGTCGAGGCGCAGCAGGTCCGCGGCGAGCCCGGCGGCGGACAGGCCGGCGGGGGTGCGCAGGGTGGTGGCGACCGGCGCCGCGTGGGCGTCGTCCGGGACGAACGGGGCGACGGTGCCCAGGGCGCGGACGCCCGCCCGGACCGCCGCGGCGGCGGCGCGGTGGCGGGCGATCACGGCGGGCAGGCCGGCCGCGGCGATCCGGTCCAGGCAGGCGCCGAGCGCCAGCATCTCCAACTGGGCCGGAGCGTGCGGGAGTGCGGTGCGCCCGGCGTCCGTCCAGCGCTCCTTCCAGTCCAGCAGCGAGAGGTAGGAGCGGCGCGGCGCGGCCGGGTTGGCGGCGATCCGCTCCCAGGCGCGCTCGGAGACCGAGACGGCGGAGACCCCGGCCGGGCCGCCCATCGCCTTCTGCCCGCCGATCACGCAGAGGTCGATGCCCCAGGCATCGGTGAGCAGCGGTTCGGCGGCCACCGAGGCGACGGCGTCCACCATCAGCAGCGCACCGTGCGCGCGGACCACGGCGGCGATCTCGGCGACCGGGTTGGTGTTGCCGGTGGCGGCCTCCGCGTGGACCAGCGAGACGAAGTCGATCGCCGGGTGGGCCGCCAGCGCCTCGGCGACCTGCGCGGCGGTGACGGCGGTGTCGAACGGCACCGCGAGGTCCACGACCGTCGCCCCGCAGTCGCGCAGCCAGTTGCCGAAGGTCTGGCCGTACGGGCCGGTGACGATGTTCAGCGCGGTGGAGCCCGGCCGCGCGGCGCTGCGGATCGCGGCCTCCAGCGGCAGCAGCGCCTCACCCTGGGTGACGATCACATCGGCGGAGGTGTGCAGCAGCGCGGCGACCTTGTCCTCGATCGCCGCGAAGTCGGCGGCGCTGAGCGGAGGAAGGTCGAGGAACGGGCTCACGGTGGCGGCCGGCCTTTCGGAGAACGGGACGGAGGAGGGGAGGCGGTTCGGACAGGGACGAGTCTGCCTCATCCTCCCCGCGTGCCGGGAAGGCCCTGCCCGGGCGGGACCCCGCTCGGTAGAGTGCGGGGCATGAGCGATGGTGCGGTGCTGCACGTCAGGGGCCGGGTGCTGGTCGGGCCGGAGGACGTCCGGGACGAACTCTGGGTGGTGGACGGCCGGGTGGCGTTCGACCGCCCGGCGGCCGCCGCGGACGTGCGCACGGTGACCGGCTGGGTGCTGCCCGGGCTGGTGGACGCGCACTGCCACGTCGGGCTGGACGCGCACGGCGCCGTCGACGCCGCGACCAGTGAGAAGCAGGCGGTGACCGACCGGGACGCCGGCACCCTGCTGATCCGCGACGCCGGTTCGGCCGCCGACACCCGGTGGATCGACGACCGGGACGACCTGCCCCGGATCATCCGGGCCGGCCGGCACATCGCCCGTACCCGGCGCTACATCCGCAACTACGCGCACGAGATCGAGCCCGGTGACCTCGCCGCCTACGTCCGGGCCGAGGCCCGGCGCGGGGACGGCTGGGTCAAGCTGGTCGGTGACTGGATCGACCGCGGCACCGGCGACCTCGCCGCCTGCTGGCCCGGCGACGCGCTGGCCGAGGCGATCGCGGCGGCGCACGAGGAGGGCGCGCGGGTCACCGCGCACTGCTTCGCCGCCGATTCGCTGCCCGACCTGCTGGCGGCCGGGATCGACTGCGTCGAGCACGCCACCGGGCTGACCGAGGAGCTGATCCCGGCCTTCGCCGAGCGCGGCGTCGCGATCGTCCCGACCCTCGTCAACATCGCCACCTTCCCGACCCTCGCGGCCGGCGGCGAGGCCAAGTTCCCGGCCTGGTCCGCGCACATGCGCCGGCTGCACGAGCGCCGCTACGACACCGTCGGGGCCGCGCACGACGCGGGCATCCCGGTCTTCGTCGGGACGGACGCGGGTGGTTCGCTCGCCCACGGGCTGGTCGCCGAGGAGGTGGCCGAGCTGGTCAAGGCCGGGCTCGCTCCCGCCGAGGCGCTGTCGGCGGCCACCTGGGGGGCGCGCCGGTGGCTCGGCCGACCGGGCCTGGAGGAGGGGGCGTCGGCGGACTTCGTGGTGTACGACGAGGACCCGCGGGCGGACGTCCGGGTGCTCGCCGATCCGCGGCTGGTGGTGCTGCGCGGGCGGCCGGTGGGCTGAGCGGTCCACCCCGGGGGCCGTGCGGCCGATGGTCGCTTTGATGATCATCCGGGTGAACGGCCTGTCCGAGTAGGCCGATAGGGTGGCGACCATGGCACCGCGTCCACTGAACGAGATCGTCGAGCCCGGCTGGGCCACCGCGCTGGAGCCGGTCGCCGGCCGGGTCGCCGCCATGGGCGACTTCCTCCGCGCCGAGCTGGCCGCCGGCCGCACGTACCTGCCCTCGGGGCCGAACGTCCTGCGCGCCTTCCAACAGCCCCTCGCCGACGTGCGGGTGCTGATCGTCGGGCAGGACCCGTACCCGACACCCGGCCACGCCGTCGGGCTCAGCTTCTCGGTGGGGGCCGAGGTGCGGCCGATCCCGGCGAGTCTGATCAACATCTTCCAGGAGTACGGGACCGACCTCGGCCTGCCGCAGCCCTCCAACGGCGACCTCACACCGTGGACGCGGCAGGGCGTGCTGCTGCTGAACCGGGCCCTGACCACCGCCCCGCGCAAGCCCGCCGCGCACCGCGGCAAGGGCTGGGAAGAGGTCACCGAGCAGGCGATCAAGGCCCTGGCGGCGCGCGGCGGCCCGCTGGTGGCGATCCTCTGGGGGCGCGACGCCCGCAACCTGCGCCCGCTGCTGGGCGAGGTGCCGGCGATCGAGTCCGCCCACCCGAGCCCGTACTCCGCGAACGGCGGCTTCTTCGGCTCGCGGCCGTTCAGCCGGGCCAACGAGCTGCTGGTGCGGCAGGGGGCGCAGCCGGTGGACTGGCGACTGCCGTAGGGCTCCTGCGGTAGGTGTCCTGCCGGAGGTGTCCTGCCGCAGTGCTTCGCCGGGCAGCTTTGGGCGTCAACCTCACCCGAATGAGTGAAATGACGTTCCGTGTGGCTCATGTGACGCACTGTTCGATGAAGACTGGCGACTCGTCGTACGGAGCACCGGCCCCTTGCCCCGCCTCGCGGGTGATGTCGGAGGCGCGCTCTACCGAGATCACCACCTGTGGGGGTACCGCCATGTCTTCTTCCCGTTCCACGTCCTTCGCCGGCTCCGCCGTCGCCGCCGCGGTGGCGTCGGCGCTGGTCGTGGCACCGGTGCTGGTCGTGACGCCGGTGGCGCACGCGACCGGCCCCACTCCCGCGCCCGCGGGTTCGACCGCCGCGTCCGCCGCGCCGACCGCCACGGCGGGCAGGGCGCGCGCCGTCACCGCCGAACTCGCGCTGGACGTGCAGCTGTTGAGCAAGGTCGACGTGCCGGTGAACCTCGCGCTCAACAAGGTCGAGAGCCCGGCCCAGCGCGAAGGGTCGCTGCTGACGGCCAAGGTCGACGGCGTCGACCAGCAGGGCCCGGTCACCCTGGTGAAGGCCGACGTCGGCACCTCGGTGGTGAAGTCGGACGCCAAGGGCACCGCCGCCTCGGTCAAGCTGGTCAACGCCGACGTGCACGCGCCCGGTCTCCCGGCCACCACCCTGCTCGGCCTGGAGGCGCTCAGCTCCTCGGTGACCTGCCCGGTCGACGGGCCGCCCACCGCCGACGTCACGGCCCCCGCCAAGCTCACCGTGCTCGGCAAGCCGGTCACCCTCAGCCTGTACGGGCCGACCGACGTGGACGTGCCGCTGGTCGGCAGGGTCTCGGTGGAGTTCTCCAAGCGGGCCACCACCTCGACCACGGCCGCCGCCTCGGCCCTGGAGGTGCGGATCGAGGTGAACCCGCTCAACCTCAACGTCGCCAAGGTGACCGGGAAGATCACCGTCGCCTCGGTGAGCTGCGAGAAGCCGACCGCACCGGTCACGCCGACCCCCTCGGTCACGCCGACGGCGCCCGGCACCGTCCCGGCCGTCCAGCCCGCGGTCGACGCGACCAGCACGCCGCCCGGCCGAACCGCCCGGCCGCAGGCCACCGCCACCGCCGCCGGCGGCAACCTCGCCGCGACCGGCGGCAGTGACGCGACCGGTCCGCTCGCCGCCGGAGCCGCCGCCCTGGTCGCGGTCGGCGGCGGCGCGCTCTGGGTCACCCGCCGCCGGGCGGCGCACGCCCGTAAGCACTGACACCCGTCGCTGTGAAGCTCTGCGGGTCGCCGCGGTGAAGGGCCCGCGCCCGCCGCGGTGAAGCTCTGCGGGTCGTCGCGGTGGAGGACGGACACCCGTCGCGGTGCGCCGATCGGTGCGGGGTGCCATCCACGGCACTCCCGCACCGTGACCGTGCCAACGCGGACGGTTGGTTCACCTGGGTGTTACATAGGAGGAACAACCGGGAAACGGCGGCTTGCAACGCTACGCGGGCACCCACCACCCAGTTTGCGAGGTTCACCCCCGTGGCAATCAAGGCCGAGTACATCTGGATCGACGGCACGAAGCCGACCGCCAAGCTCCGCTCCAAGACTCGGATCCTGGCCAACGCGGACAAGATCCCCACCTGGGGCTTCGACGGCTCCTCCACCAACCAGGCCGAGGGTCACGCCTCGGACCGCGTCCTTGAGCCGGTTGCCACCTTCCCGGACCCGATCCGCGGCGGCGACAACATCCTCGTCCTGTGCGAGGTCAACGAGATCGACGGCACCCCGCACGAGAGCAACACCCGTGCGCTGCTGCGCCCGATCGCCGAGCAGTTCGCCGCTCAGGAGTCGATCTTCGGCATCGAGCAGGAGTACACCTTCTTCAAGGGCTCCCGCCCGCTCGGCTTCCCCGAGGGCGGCTTCCCGGCCCCGCAGGGCGGCTACTACTGCGGTGTCGGTGCCGAGGAGGTCTTCGGCCGCGAGATCGTCGAGCTGCACATGGACCGCTGCCTCGCCGCCGGCCTCTCGCTCTGCGGCATCAACGCCGAGGTCATGCCCGGCCAGTGGGAGTTCCAGATCGGCCCGGTCGACGCGCTGACCGCCTCCGACCACATGTGGGTCGCCCGCTACCTGCTCTACCGCACCGCCGAGGAGTTCGGCATCGACGCCACCCTCGACGCCAAGCCCGCGCGCGGCGACTGGAACGGCGCCGGCGCGCACACCAACTTCTCCACCAAGGCGATGCGCGAGAACTACGACGCGATCATCACCGCCTGCGAGTCGCTCGGCGCCTCGCAGGAGATCGTCCTGGAGCACGTCACCCAGTACGGCGCCGACATCGAGTCGCGCCTGACCGGCAAGCACGAGACCGCTCCGTGGAACGTCTACAGCTACGGCGTCTCCGACCGCGGCGCCTCGGTCCGCATCCCGTGGCAGGTCGAGGTCGACCAGAAGGGCTACATCGAGGACCGTCGCCCGAACGCCAACGTGGACCCGTACGTGGTGACCCGCCTCCTGGTCAACACCTGCTGCGCCGCCCTGGAGAAGGCCGGCCTCGTCTGAGCCGCCTCCCCCCTGCCGCACCAACCGCCGGGCCTCCCCTCCGCTGCCGAGGGGAGGCCCGGCGGCCGTTCGCCGTCCGGCGGGGGCCCTTCCCGGCGCGGTCGCGGGGGAGTACTGGCGTGGGTGTTCCGGCCCCGGTGTTCTGGCCCCGGTGGGCTGATGTGGGTGTTCTGGCGCGGGTGTTCTGACGCGGATGTCTTGTCCAGCGGGGTGGGAGTCCCGGAGAATCGGGCCATGACCGCTCCGGCCCCCTTCCTCCCTGTACGGCGACTGCACGTCGACCTGGGACGGGTGTGCACGGCCGGCTGTCGCCGCTGACGCGAACCAGGTCCACCAGCAGCCGGCAACCACCGCCAGGAGCGTGTCCGTCCATGTCCCTCACCTTTCACTGGTTCCTCCCCACCAACGGCGACAGCCGGCAGATCGTCGGCGGCGGGCACGGCTCGACGCCCGGCGCGGCCGGCTCCGACCGGCCGCCGAGCATCGCCTACCTCGGCCAGATCGCCCGCACCGCGGAGCAGTTGGGCTTCGAGGGGGCGCTGACCCCGACCGGCGCGTGGTGCGAGGACGCCTGGCTGACCACGGCGATGCTGACCCAGGTGACCGAGCGGCTGAAGTACCTGGTGGCGTTCCGGCCCGGGCAGATCAGTCCGACCCTGGCCGCGCAGATGGCGGCGAGCTACCAGCGGCAGTCCGGCGGACGGCTGTTGCTCAACGTGGTGACCGGCGGGGAGTCGGCCGAGCAGCGCGCGTACGGGGACTTCCTGGACAAGGACGCCCGTTACGCCAGGACGGGCGAGTTCCTGTCCATCACCCGCCGGCTCTGGGCCGGGGAGACCGTCGACCACGACGGCGTCCATCTGCGGGTCGAGCGGGCCACCTTGAACCGGCTCCCGGACCAGGTGCCGCCGGTGTACTTCGGCGGGTCCTCCCCGGCGGCGGGCGACGTCGCCGCCCGGTACGCCGACGTCTACCTGACCTGGGGCGAACCGCCCGCGCAGGTCCGCGAGAAGATCGCCTGGATCCGCGAACTGGCCGCCGCCCAGGGCCGGGTGGTCCGCTTCGGCATCCGGCTGCACGTGATCACCCGGGACACCTCCGCCCAGGCCTGGGCGGAGACCGAGCGGCTACTGGCGTCGATGGACCCGGCGCGCGTCCGGGAGACCCAGCGCGCCCTCGCCGAGAGCGAGTCGGAGGGCCAGCGCCGGATGCTCGCGCTGCACGGCGGCTCGGCCGAGCGGCTGGAGATCCACCCCGGGCTCTGGGCCGGCATCGGCCTGCTGCGGGGCGGCGCGGGCACGGCCCTGGTCGGCAGCCACCGGGAGGTCGCGGACCTCATCACCGAGTACCACGAGCTGGGCATCGACGAGTTCGTGCTCTCCGGGATCCCGCACCTGGAGGAGGCGTACTGGTTCGGCGAGGGCGTGCTGCCGCTGCTCGCCGCCCGCAACCTCTGGACCCGACCGTGACCGGGGCGGCGGGCCCGTAGGTCCACCGGTCCACCGGTCCACCGGCCCGCCGCCCCTTCGGCTCCGATCAGGGGATCCTGAACTCCTGGGACTTGTTCCCGGCGGTGCAGGTGACCATGGTGACCTGGTTGCCCGCGCCGTTGTCGGTCATGCACGCGGAGCCCATGTAGTCCGCGAGACGGAAGGCGCCCGGCGTGCTCCCGGCACTCACCTTCCAGTTGCTCAGGACGCTGAAGCCGCCCGAGAGCGTCACCCGCCCGTCGGTCTCCTGGACGAGCGGCGCGCCGCTCAGGTTGCACGGGTAGAGGTGGTACCAGCCGCCCGGGTCCGGGTCCGAACGCACCCAGCCGTAGGCAGTGTTGCCGCCCATGATCACGGACTGGCCGGCCGCCGGGGTGTCCTTGGACAGGCCGAGCTTGAGGCCGGAGGCCACGCTGACGATCGGCCCCCACTTGGTGCCGCCGCAGCCCGGCGGCGTGACGGGCGTCTGCGGCGGGGCGCTGGTGGCCGCCGGCTGGGGATTGGGCTGGGTGCCGGGCTGCGTTCCGGGAGCGGGCTGGGTCCCGGCCCCGGCCGTGCCGGCCGCCGGGGCCGGGACGCCGGCCGGCGGCTGGGTCGCGCGCGGGGTGCCGCCCGCTCCGGTCGCGCCGCCGCCGCTCGCGGCACCGGTGCCGCCCGGCGCAGGCGTGGACTGCTGGGCGCCGGGGGTCGCGGTGGCGCCGGGCGCGGTCGGGGTGCCGGTCGGCGCAGGGGTGGTCGGCGGCGGGGTCGTCGCGTTCTCGGCCGACGTTGCCGGGCCGCCGGGGTTCGCCGGGCCGGAGACCGTGACCGACGGCTGCGCCCCGGGCGTCTTCGCCTCGGAGGTGAAGGGCGTGCGGTCGATCAGCAGGACGGTCGCGGTGCCCGCCGTGATGATCACCGGTATGACGATGGGGACCAGGAAGCCTCGCCGCCGCCGACGGGTGCCGGGTTCGGTGGCGTCCCGGGACTCCACCTTGCCGACGTCGGCCGCGGCTCCGGCGGGCGTCGCGGGTATCACCGGAACGACCGGCGGTGCCGGCAGCGCGGGGGCGCCGGGAGCGGCGGCGATCGCGGCCCGCGCCGCCGCGGCCATCGCGCCGGCATCGGCGAAGCGGTCCTCCGGCTTCTTGGCCAGCGCGGTGGCGATCAGCCCGCGCACCGCCTCCGGAACGGCCGCCGGCAGCTCCGGAGCGGGCTCCCGGATGTGCTTGAGGGCGACCTCCAGCACGCTCTCGCCGACGAACGGCGGCTGTCCGGTGAGCAGTTCGTAGCCGACCACGCCGATCGAGTAGAGGTCCGAGGCCGGGGTGACGGCCTGCCCCTCGGCCTGTTCGGGGGCCATGTAGAGCGCCGTCCCGATCACCGCGTGGGAGGCGGTGATCCGGGTGCTGGCGACCGCCCGCGCGATGCCGAAGTCGGTCACCGTCACCCGGCCCTCGGACCGGACCATCAGATTGGACGGTTTGACGTCGCGGTGCACGATCTCCTGCCGGTGGGCGGCGTGCAGGGCGTCCAGCGCGGTGGCGAGCAGCCCCAGGGCCCGCTCGGGCGGCATCGGCCCGCTCTCGGTGAGCACCTTGTCCAGCGGCTGCCCGTCGATCAGCTCCATCACGATGTAGGCGACCCGGTCGTCCCCGGCGTCCTCGCCGCTCTCGCCGTAGTCGTGGACGTCCACGATGCCGGGGTGCTTCAGCGCCGCGAGCAGCTGGGCCTCGCGCCGGAACCGCTTGACGAAGGCGCCGTCCTCGACCAGTCCCGGATGCAGGATCTTCACGGCGACCTGCCGTGCGAGCACCTCGTCGTCGGCGCGCCAGACGGAGCCCATGCCCCCGCCGCCGATCCGCTCGGTCAGCGTGTAACGCCCCCCGAGCACCGTCCCCCGGCTGCTCATGCTCTCTGCCCCCACCTGTCATGCCCCGGCCCAACAGCCCCACTGGTCGCACAGTCTGCCAGAGGGCACCGGGCCCCCGTCCGCGCGCGTGCCCATGCTACGGACCGCCCCCGACGGACCGTCAGCGGGCCTGCGGGCAGTGGGCGAGCCGGGAATCGGCGGCTCCCACGGCCGCCGGCTCCGGGAGCGGCCTCCCGGCCGTCCGCCGGTACCGGCCGAGCGGGCCGTCCCACCGGGCATCGGGCCTGAGTAGGGTGGGTGCGACAGCACATCGAACCCGACCAAGGAGCAGACGTGAGCGTGCCGGCGTCCATCGCCCTGCAGCAGGAGATCGCCCGGGAGCTGGAGGTCGCCGAGACCTTCCACGCCGAGAAGGAGATCGAGCGCCGGGTGGCCTTCCTCGCCGAGCGGCTGACCTCCACCGGTCTGCGCGCCCTCGTGCTCGGCATCAGCGGCGGCGTCGACTCCACCACCGCCGGCCGGCTCTGCCAGCTCGCCGTCGAGCGCGCCCGGGCGGCCGGGCACGAGGCGCGGTTCTACGCCATGCGGCTGCCCTACGGGGTCCAGGCCGACGAGCACGACGCCCAGCTCGCGCTCTCCTTCATCCGGCCGGACCACCTGCTGACCGTCGACATCAAGCCCGCCAGCGACGCCGCGCTCGACGCCGCCGTGGCCGCCGACGTGGCCTTCCGCGACGCCGGCCACCAGGACTTCGTGCTCGGCAACATCAAGGCCCGCCAGCGCATGATCGCCCAGTACGCGGTGGCCGGCGCGCACGACGGCCTGGTCGTCGGCACGGACCACGCCGCCGAGGCGGTCTCCGGTTTCTTCACCAAGTTCGGCGACGGCGCGGCCGACCTCGTCCCGCTCACCGGCCTGACCAAGCGCCGCGTGCGCGCCGTCGCGGACGCCCTGGGCGCCCCGGCCGAGCTGGTCCGGAAGGTCCCGACCGCCGACCTGGAGACCCTCGCCCCGGGCAAGGCCGACGAGGACGCCCTCGGTGTCACCTACGACGACATCGACGACTTCCTGGAGGGCAAGCCGGTCGCCGAGGAGACCTTCGAGACGATCGTCCGCCGCTACCGCCTCACCGACCACAAGCGCCGCCTCCCGATCGCCCCGTAGCACGAGCGCGAGGGCGGGGACCTCGGCCGATCTGCCCGACGGTCCCCGCCCGTCGCTCTGCGGCCTGGGTGAGCTTCACTCGCTGCGGCAGGGGGCCCTCCGAGGTTCGGCTCCTCCAGAACGCCCGGACATCCGATCGGGCCCGATAATCCCTGGTCCCGGTGCGGGGTTCCGGCGAGGATGCCCGGTATGACGTTGCCGCTGCTCCTGCTCGATGTCGACGGGCCGTTGAATCCCTATGCCGCGAAGCGGCACCGGCGGCCGCACGGTTACGGGACGCACCGGGTGAAGCCCGACTGCTGGGTCGCCCGCTTCCCGCAGCGGCCCGCCGAGCGTGTGCGGCCGCTGCGGATCCGGATCAACCCGGACCACGGGCCCGAACTGCTGGCGCTGCGGTACGAACTGGTGTGGGCCACCACGTGGATGGACGAGGCGAACACCTTCATCGGGCCGCTGCTGGGGCTGCCCGTGCTGCCGTACATCCACTGGCCGGAACTGCACCAGCAGGACCCGGACGGGCTGCACTGGAAGACCAGGAACCTGGTCGCCTGGGCCGCCGGGCGCCCGTTCGTCTGGGTGGACGACGAGCTGGGGCCGCAGGACGCGGAGTGGATAGCAGCGCACCATCCCGGGCCCGCGCTGACCCTGCCCGTCGATCCCGAACTCGGCTTGGGAGACGGCGACTTCACGGCGCTACGGGAGTGGGCGGAGGCGGTGGCATGAGGAGCGGGACGGTGGAGCGGATCCGGCGGTACCCGGTGAAGTCGCTGCTGGGGGAGGAGCTGGGCGAGGCCGGCGTCTCCGAGCGCGGGCTGGACGGGGACCGGGCGCTGGGGCTGCTCGACGCCGCGAGTGGCCGGGTGGCGAGCGCCAAGAACCCGAGGCTCTGGGCGGAGATGCTCCGGTTCACCGCCGTGCTGCACCCCGGCGGTGTCGTGATCACCGGGCCGGACGGCCGGGAGGTGGGCGAGGGCGAACTGTCCGCGCTGCTGGGCCGCGAGGTCTCCCTGGTGAGCGAGCGCCCGCCCGGTGCGACCGTCGAACGGGCCGTGCCGGAGGAGGTGCTGGCACGCGGGATCGACAGGGAGGTCGCCGTCACCGAGAACGAGATCGGCCGCGCCGCTCCCGCCGGGGGCTTCTTCGACTTCGCCCCGCTGCACCTGCTCACGACCTCGACCCTGGACGCCGTGGCGACCGAGGCCGCCCGCTACCGCCCCAACCTGGTGATCCGCACCGAGGGCGACGGCTACGTCGAGAACGCCTGGGTCGGCCGCGAGCTGCGGATCGGCCCGGACCTCCGGTTGCGGGTGCTGGCCCCGACCCCGCGCTGCGCCGTCCCGACCCTCGTGCATGGCGAGCTGCCGCGCAGCACGGCGGCCCTGAAGGTGCTCGCCGCGCAGAACCGGGTCGTGCCCCTGGAGGGGATGCCGGCGCTGCCCTGCGCGGGCGTCTATGCGCAGGTAGTGGAGCCGGGGAGGGTGCGGGTGGGGGACGCGGTGAGTCTCGGCTGATCACGGGGGTGGCGGTCGCCGCCGGTCGAGGGCGGCGCCTGCCTCCGGTTCGCCGTGAATTCGCCGTGAAGGTGCGGCGCGGGTTGATCGACAGCGTCAATCACGGCTGATCAGACACCCGGGACGGCGTCCTTGGCGTTGGTGTGCCAGTTGGTGACGACCGGCTTGTCGACCTTGACGGAGCCGACGGGGATGCTCGCCGGGTCCGGGTCACCGGCGCTGATGCCGATGATGACGTCCTTGAACTCGATGTTCTGGTCGGTGTTGGTGCTCTTCGGGTTGATCCCCACGTAGGCGACCGCGCTGCCGGTGAGGGTGATCGGCGCACCGGCGGCCTGTTCGGCGTTGCGGGCCTCGATGCCGCCCGATCCGAAGGCGATGACCGGGTGCGTCGCGGGCAGGACGCAGGTGATCCCGGCCTTGGCCTTGGCGGTGACCAGGATGTAGCCGCCCGCCTGGGTCTCCATCTTCGCCCCGAAGGTGAGGTCGTTGGTGCCGCAGGCCTGGCCGTAGCCGGTCTTGTCGCCCGGGTTGCCCGGGGCGGGCGCGGCCGGCGTGGTGGCCGTGGGCTTGGTGGACGCGGCGGGCGCGGCGGACTTGCCGGGCGCGGCGGGTGTGCCGGGGGCCGACGCCGACGCCGACGGCGCGGCGGCGGGGGCGGAGGCGGCCGGGGGAGCGGTCGTCGGGGCGGCGCCGGCGGCGGGTGCGTCACTGTTCTCCGGGCCGCAGGCCGTCGCGGCGGCCGCGAGGGCGGTGACGGCGAGAGCGGTGAGGGCGATTCGCGAGCGCATGTGTGGTCCCAACTTCCGTCCGGCAGTGCGGTTTGTCGTCTGCCTCCACGGTAGGCCGGGCATGATCACCGGGTGGTTCGTGAAATGTCCCGGTCGTGTTTCAGCGGCCGGTGCCGGTCCGGACCGTCAGCACCGAGCCGAGCGCGTCCAGGAAACGGTCCGTCGTCCCAGGGTCCCGGACGGCGATCCGCAGCCAGTCCGGGCCCAGCCCGGGGAAGGTGTCGCCCCGTCGGACGGCGAAGCCGTGCTCGCGCAGCCGGGCGCGGACGGCGGCCGCGTCCGGCAGTTCGACGAGGACGAAGGAGGCGGCCGGCTCCCCGTGCACCCGGACGGCGGGGAAGGCGGCGAGGCCCTTGAGCAGGTGGTCGCGGTGGAGGGCGAGGTCCTGGGCGGCCTGCTCGGCCTCGGCGAGCGCCGCGGGTGCGCTGCACACCTCGGCGGCGGCCAGCGCCGGGGTGGAGACCGGCCAGAGCGGCTGGGCGGCGCCGAGCGCGGTGATCAGGTCGGCCGGGCCGAGCGCATAGCCGATGCGCAGGCCCGCCAGGCCCCAGGTCTTGGTGAGGCTGCGCAGCACGACCACCCGGCCGGGCAGGTCCCGGACGGCGGCGAGGGATTCGCACTCGCCGGGCACGGTGTCCATGAACGCCTCGTCGATCACCAGGGTCCGACCGGGGCGCGCCAGGGCGGCGACGGCGGCTGCCGGGTGCAGTACGGAGGTCGGGTTGGTGGGGTTGCCGAGGACGACGAGGTCGGCCTCCTCCGGTACCGCGCCCAGTCGGAAGCCGTCCGAGGGTACGAGCAGTACCCGCTCCACAGCGTGCCCGGCGTCCCGCAGCGCCGCCTCCGGTTCGGTGAACTGCGGGTGTACGACGATGACGTGACGGGGCGTCAGGACGCGCGCGAGCAGCACGAAAGCCTCCGCCGCGCCCGAGGTGAGCAGCGTCTCCGTGACCGGTCGGCCGTGCCGGGCGGCGACGGCGGCGCGGGCGGCCGTGCCGTCGGGGTACGCCGCGAGCTCGCCGAGCGTCGCCGAGAGGTGCTCACGCAGCCACTGCGGGGGTGTGCCGGTGCGGACGTTGACGGCGAGGTCGACCAGACCGGCCCCGTCGGCGCGCACCTCCGCGTCACCGTGGTGGCGGAGGTCATGGTCGGGGGTGGTCACGAGGGGTCTCCAACAACGGCATCGACGGGAAGGGACGGCCCGGGGACGCGGGCGAGCGGGTCGCGAGGCCCGGGGCGACCGCGAGCGGCCCGGGCGACCGCCACCGTCGCCGTCGCGGACTTCTGCTTGGGGACGACGAGTTCGCCGCCCGGCGCGCTCGCCAGGGCGGCGGCCTCCGCCACGCTCAGGGTGCCGACCGCCGATCCGACGGCGGCGGACGGGTTCGGGACGGCGACGGCCGCGAGGGCCTCCGCCGGGTGCTCGTCCACCGGGAGGCCCAGCGCGGCGGCGGCGTGGCGGACGGCGGGGTGGTCGCCCTTGCCGGTGAGGGTCGCGAGCCGGGCGACGGAGCCGCTGGGCAATCCGGCCTCGCGCAGGGCCCGGTGGATCAGTCGCGTCACGTCGGACGGACCCGCCGCCGCGCGCAGGCCGACACCGACGACGAGGGCACCGGGAGCGAGGGCGGTGGGGGCGAGGCGGTCGGGGGCGAGGGCGCCGATGACGAGGGCACCGGAGGCGAGGCCGTCGGGGTCAGCCGGGCCGTCCGAGCACCGCGCGGCGACCGGTGAGCCGTCCGGCGCGCGGTCCAGGAGTACGCCCGGGCCCCCGCCGCCGTGCTCGGCCCGGAAGGCCGGGCAACTGTCCGGCCGCGCCGCGTGCGGCTGCTCGGCGGGTGCGTGACCCGCCGCGTCCAGGGCCGGCAGCCCGATCACGTCGCGTTCCCTTCACCCGGAGGCCGTTCGGAGGCCGTCAGGAGGCCGCCCGGCGGTCGTCCGGCGGTCGTCCGGCGCTCCCCGGCGGCACTGCGGCAGCCGCTCGTCGGCCGACGAAATCCCACCACGGCGGCGACGGAGGGGTCAATCGGGGCCCGTGTGACCTCCGTCGCCGGGCGCCGGAGGGTGTTCGCCTGTTCTTCACCTTCCCTGAGCGGTCCACGCCACCGCCGCGCTCCTACTGTTTGCGGCGCTCCGACGCAGTCACGCACTGCGACCCGCACAGCACGACCCCCCCCCGGGTGTTCCTGCCGAACCCCGGTTCTCCCCGACGCACGGAGGACACCATGCCCTTCGCACGACTCCACCCTCGCAACCCCCGCCGCACCCTGACCGCCCTCGGCGCCGGCCTCGGCCTGGTCGCCGGCTCGCTCGGCCTCTGGGCGGCCACCGGCACCGCACAGGCCGCGACCCTGCCGACGCCCGACCACGTGGTCGTCGTCGTCCTGGAGAACCACGCGTACTCGCAGGTCGTCGGCAGCTCCAGCGCCCCGTACATCAACAACACCCTGAAGGCGGGCGGCGCCACGCTGACCCAGTCGTTCGGGCTCACCCACCCGAGCGAGCCCAACTACTACCAGCTGTTCTCCGGCAGCGCGCAGGGGCGCACCGACGACAGCTGCGTGCCGGTCGGCTCGCTCACCGCCGCCAACCTGGGCTCCGAGCTGATCGCCGCCGGCAAGACCTGGGGCAGCTACAACGAAGGCCTGCCGAGCCAGGGTTCGACGGTCTGCAGCAGCGGCAAGTACGCCCAGAAGCACAACCCGTGGTTCGGCTTCAAGAACGTGCCGACCAACACCGCGTACACCTTCGCGCAGTTCCCGACCGACTACACGGCCCTGCCCAAGGTGTCCTTCGTCGTGCCGGACCTCTGCAACGACATGCACGACTGCTCGGTCTCCACCGGCGACACCTGGCTGAAGAACAAGCTCGGCGCGTACGCGACCTGGGCCAAGACCCACAACAGCATCCTCGTCGTCACCTTCGACGAGGACAACCGCCTCTCCGGCAACCGCATCCCCACGGTCTTCTACGGCGAGCACGTCACGCCCGGCTCCACCACCGCCACCACCTACAACCACTACAACGTACTGCGCACGCTGGAGGACCTCGCCGGGCTGACCACCCACGCGGGCAACGCCGCGTCCGCCGCGACCATCACCGGCATCTGGAACTGACCTCCCATGTACGTCGCGGAATCCCGCAGCTCCAAGGCCCCCGTCGACCCGGCCCTCCGGCCGGGCCGGCGGGCGGCCGCCGTCCCCGGCACCGTCCTGGCCCTGGGCACCGTCAGCCTGGTGACCGACATCTCCTCCGAGATGGTCAGCGCGGTGCTGCCGCTGTACCTGCTCACCGGGCTCGGCCTCTCGCCGCTCGGCTTCGGGCTGCTGGACGGCATCCAGAACGGGTTCAGCGCGCTGGTCCGGCTGGCCGGCGGTCACCTCGCCGACCGGCGGGGCGCGGACGGCGCGTCCCGGCACAAGGCCGTCGCGGTGGCCGGGTACGGCCTCTCGGCGCTCTGCAAGCCGCTGCTGCTGCTCGTCCACACCGTGCCGCTGATCGGCGCGGTGATCGCGGTCGACCGCACGGGCAAGGGACTGCGCACCGCGCCGAGGGACGCGATGATCTCGCTCGCCACCGAACCCGCGCACCGGGGGCGGGCGTTCGGGGTCCACCGGGCGATGGACACGGCCGGTGCGCTGATCGGGCCGCTCGCCGCCTTCCTCGTGCTCCGCCTGGCCGGCGGCCCGCTGCTCGCCGACGGCGGCCAACGGCACGGCTACGACGCGGTGTTCACGGTCAGCGCCTGTGTCGCGGTGCTCGGCGTGCTGGTGCTGCTGCTCTTCGTGCCGAACCGGCAGCCGGGCGAGACCGCGACGGCCACCGCCCCCCGGCTGCGCGACGGCCTCGCCCTGCTGCGCCTGCCCGGGCTGCGCCGGCTGACGTTCTGCGCCGTGCTGCTCGGCCTGACCACCGTGAGCGACTCCTTCCTCTACCTGCTGGTGCAGCGCCGGCTCGGCCTCGCCACCGACCTCTTCCCGCTGCTGCCGCTCGGCACGGCCGCGGGCTTCCTGCTGCTCGCCGTCCCGCTGGGCGCGCTCGCCGACCGGCTCGGCCGCCGCCGGCTCTTCCTCGCCGGTCACGGTGCCCTGCTGCTGGCGTACGGGCTGCTGCTCTCGCCGCTGGGCGGACTGCCGGCGGTGGTCTGCGTCCTGGTGCTGCACGGCGCGTTCTACGCCTCGACGGACGGCGTGCTGGCGGCCGCGGCGGCCGACGCGGTACCGGCGGAGCAGCGCGGCGCCGGGCTGGCCCTGGTCGGCACCGGGCAGGCGCTCGCCCGGTTCGGCTGCTCGCTCGCCTTCGGCGCGCTGTGGAGCGCGGTGGGCGGCACCGCCGCGCTCGGCTGGTCCGCGGCGGCGCTGGCCGGCTGCGTGCTGGCGGCCGCCTTCGTCCTGCGGGACGCCCCCAGGGACACCGCCGCCGGGACGCCCACCGCCGGGACGCCCACCGCCCCGGGCGCGTCCGGAACCGCTCCCCCCTCCGATTCCGAGGTACCGTCGTGACCCCACCGCTCCAAGGCCGGACCAGGGTGCTGATCCTGCTGGTCGCCGTCGTCCTGCTCGGCGCCGTCGGCACCGGCGCCGTCCTGCACGCGGCCGACAACTCGACCCGCACCAAGCAGGCACAGCCCGGCGCTCCGGTGGTCACCCCCGGCCCGGTGTCGCTCCGCCCGCCGGCCGGCGGCCGCCAACTGGTGTTCCGCAACATGGCCTGGGGCCCGCACCTCGACGAGCTCGTCTCCGTACCGGCCGACCAGCCGGACGGCCCGCGGACCTCCTCGGGCGTGCAGTGCCTGCGCTTCTACGCGGCGGCCGGCACCGGCATCTGCCTCCGGGCCGAGCGCGGTGCGCTGCAGGACACCTACCGTGCCGTCGTGCTCGACGACCACCTGCGCGAGCTGAAGTCCTTCCCCGCCGCCGGTATCCCGACCCGCTCCCGGGTCTCGCCCTCGGGCCACCTCGCGGCCTGGACGGTCTTCGTCAGCGGCGACTCCTACGCCGGCACCGACTTCTCCACCCGCTCGTCGATCGTCGACGTCCGCGACTGGAACCTCCGGGAGAACCTGGAGACCTTCGCGGTGATCAAGGACGGCAAGCCGTACCAGGCGTCCGACGTCAACGTCTGGGGCGTCACCTTCGCCGACGACAACACCTTCTACGCCACCGTGGCCACCGGCGGCCGGACCCACCTCGTCCGCGGCGACCTCGCCGCCCGCACCCTCACCACGCTCCACGAGAACGTCGAATGCCCCTCGCTCTCCCCGGACGGCACCCGCATCGCCTACAAGAAGCGCGTCCCCGGCCTGTCCGAGGACTCGCCCTGGCGGCTCTACGTGCTCGACCTCGCCACCATGACCGAGACGGCCACCGCCGAGCAGCGCAACGTCGACGACCAGGCGGTCTGGGTCGACGACGCGACGCTGCTCTACGCCCTCCCCGGCGACTTCGGGGCCGATCTGTGGACCGTCCCGGCGGACGGCGACGGTCTGGCCGAGCGGGTGCTCGAAGCCGCGGTGGCACCGGCCTATCCGGGCTGATCGGGCTGGGTGGTCCCACTCGGAACTTCGGGCGTAGGGTTCCACGTCGAGCAGTGAGAGCGGTGCGAGGCGGGGGAGCGGGGAGCGTTGAAGGAACAGGGGCGGGCTGCGCCCGAGCGGGTGGCCGGCGACTCCTGGCCCGCCCTGTCCGGCCGGCCGGTGCTGCGCCGCACGATCGCGGTGGGCCTGGTGCTCACCATCGCGCTGCTGGCGGCCCTCGCCGTCCGGGGCGTCAACGCGCTCACCCTGGGCCGGGGCGCGATCGAGACCGACCGGGACCGCGCCGAACTCCTGGCCGGCCTCCACCCCTCCCAGCACCCGGGCGCGGGCCGCTACTACGTCCCCGTGGGCGCGGTGTACACCCGCCTCGCCGACGGCGCGCCGGTCGCCTACCTGCACTACCGGCTGGCCGGCGGCCCGGACGTCGGCGTCGACGACTTCCTGCGGACCTACGACCTCCCGGCCCCCGGCCCGGTCGCCCCGCTGCCGTCCGACCTGACGGCGGCCCTGGGCGGCGACGAGCCGATCGAGGCCCAGGAACTGGCCCCGATGCCGGCGCCCTCGGCGAGCCCGACGCCCCTACCGGTCGCGACCCCGCCGGCCGCCGAACCCCCGACCGTCTCCGAACCGCCGTCGGAACCGGCCCCGGCCCCGGCTGAGCCGGTCGCCACCCCGTCGCCCTGCGCCTCGGACGACCCGCCGCCCTCCGCCGACCCCGACCCCGAGGCCCGCCCCGACCCCGACCCCGAGGCCACCCCGGCTCCCGACCCCGCCCCCGAGGCGGCCGAGCCCGTCGCGCCCCGGCCCGCGACGGGCCTCCGCTCCGCCGACGACCCGCCCACCCCGACCGAGACCCCCACCCCCAGCCTCACCCCCACCCCGTCTCCCACCCACCCCGTCGCCGGCCGTCGGATCTACATCGTGACGGTCTCCAACGGCCTCTCGGGCGCCGCCGACATCTACGTCCGCGCCACCGGCTGACCGGCGGAGCGCTGCGGCGTTGGTAGACCGCCTGCAGCGTTCAGCGGAGGTGCCTGAGGGCGGCTCCGCGGTCGTTCGCCGGACCGTCACGGGCGGTCGGCAGTAGATCACCGGCCGGGGCCCGACCACTTGACCTTCTGCCCTCCCACGACCGCCCTCGGACCTGCCGCCGCCCCTAGGCAGCGGCCGCGGCACGAGGTCGCAGGGCGAGGTAGGGCCTGAACGACCGGAAGCCGTCGATCGGGAGCAGGAAGTCGGCCGGTCCGACTTCCTACTCCGCGGGCCCGGTGAGTCCCACCGGGACCGCCCCCGCCCCCGCCTCGTCTACCAGCGACTGAGAGATGACCCCGGCGGGGTGACAGGAGCCCCAGGATGGGGCCGTGCCGAAGGGCCCGTCGCCATCGATACAGGCTCTCGCGGCGTCCTGAGTGAACCGTTGTTCTCAGAAGGCTCGTCTCCAGTACACCGGCGTCGTGGACGCTTCTCGGATACTCGTGCTCGCCCAGTCCGTCAGCCGGCCGAGCAGCCGGTCGTCACAAGAGGCGGACGATCCGAGCTGTCATCCTGCGGTACATGGCGGGGAGTCGCCCAGGAAAACAGTCCGTCCGGCGTTCGGTAGGGATCGACGCCATCGCATGGCCGGTCAGATACCAGGCGTGATTACTTCTCTGTCGATCAGAATTCATCAATAATGATCATCGGCGCGTATTCCTGGTGACGGGGATCCTAGGATCAGAGGATGACTGTCACGATTGCCCTGCCGGAGGAGCCGGAGGCGGATAAGGTTCCGCGGAAGGTCAAGATCACCCCGGAGATCGCCGCTGAATTTCTGTCCCGGAATTCCGTCAACCGGCGCCTGGACAACGGGCAGGTGGAGGCTCTGAGGGAGGCCATCCTCCGTAACGAGTGGCAGGTGACGCACCAGGGCATCGCGTTCGACAGGAGCGGTCGCCTGCTCGACGGCCAGCATCGCCTCCGCGCGATCATCGATGCCGGTGTTCCCGTGGAGATGTTCGTCTTCGACGGGCTGTCGGAGGACGCGTTCCCGGTTCTCGACACCGGCAAGCGGCGGAGCGCGGCGGACACGCTGTCGTCGACCGGCGAGAAGTATCTGACCCTGCTGTCCTCCACCATTCGCCACGTGCTGCTCTTCAGGACGATGCCGAACGAGCCCTGGACCGGGGTCCGGTCCAGGGTGTCGAACGACCGTATCCTGGCTGAGTACAAGGCGAACGTGGACAGTTACCGGGTGGCGGTGACCGTCGGCCGCGAGCTGGCCAAGCACATGTTCGCAAGCCAGACGGCCCTGGCCGTGGGCTACTTCCTGACCACAGAAGCCGCGCCGGCGGCGGACATCGACGACTGGATCTCGGGTCTCAAGTCGGGGGCGAACCTGGACCCGGGCGACGCGCGGCTCGTTCTCAGGGAAGTGCCGAAGGACACCGTGAAGCGGGGTTCCAGGCGCAGGCTGGATATGCGGGACCAGGTGTCGATGTACATCAAGGCGTGGAACGCCTGGGTCCGTCCGGAGGCGGCCGGGGAACTGGTCCTGCGGAGCCTGCGGAAGAAGGAGAAGATGCCGATGCCGGTCGAGGAGCGGTTCACGCGTTAGCGTTCCGTGCCGGAGAGTCGCCGTTCCAGCTCAAGTCACCCTGGCGGAAACCTTCGAGCTCTCCGGTGAACGGTTCTTCGTCGCTCTCGAACGCGACATCCGTGACCGGGTCGAGGGACGGGACGAAGACCCCACACGCTCCACCTGGACCGAGGCCGCCGATGAGATCCTCGACTCCCTCGCCGATCCTGTCGATGGATCTCCGGCGCAGGACACTGGTGAGGCGTGTGGGCGTCAGGGAAGGTTGCCGCGGACGATCACCTTCCCGGTCTCGCCCCGTACGATCACGTCCCGCCCCAGGGACTTGGCGATCCGCTCGGCGAACTCGCGAGACACCGCTTTCGAGGAATCACTCGTACTCTGCGCGACGATGACGACCCGCGCGCCCTCCCAGGAGGACCGGACGACCTCCCAGCCGAGCTTCGCGAACGAGGACGCGATGAACTTCTCTTCGCTGATCCGGCGGACTTCCCGGGTCGGCCGCAGGGGTGCCCCCTCGGCCTGCAACGTGTACTTCTCGATCTCCGCCATCCGGTGATCGAGGGAGCGGGTGATGAGGAGGATCTCCTCCGTCATGTCGGCCTCCGACCGCTTCACGGTATCGGAGGACCCGCCCCTCGACGGGAGCACGCGAATGTCCCGCATCCTGCTCTCGAACTCCGGCCAGCTCCTTCGGAAGGCGCGGTCCAGCCGATCGCGGGGGATCGCCGGCGTGCCCGAGGCGCTGTTCAGATCGGTGAGGAACTTCAGCACCTCGTCCTCATTGTCACCGAGGACTGCCTGGAACTGACTGAGTGGGCTGGTGAGTTCGGCGACCCTCATGCCGATGAGGAACGGCACGACGTAGCCTCCGACCTGGTTGGAGACGGCCCCGGCCTCGAAGTTGAGCCAACTGGACGACTGGTTCTCCGGAGTCGTGCAGATGATCCCGAAGTTCGCCTCGGAGAGCTTCGTCGCGATCTCCTGAGTCGCTCTGCCGCCCGCGGAGATGTCCTGGCTGGAGAGCCAGGGGTCGACGTGCTGGAGGACGTCCGGCAACCATGACCGCAGCGCCTCCGCCGTCATCCTGGCGCGCTGTCCGGACCAGCTCAGAAACAGTTTGATCGCGGTCTCCCCTCCTCGTGTTCGGTGCGCCGGAAGGTCGGGTCAGACCCGGCTACCCCCGCGCGGCGTTGAGCAGCAGTGCCTGTTCCTCCCTGAGGGATCCGTGCGACTCGCGGACGTACGACAGGAACCGGCTTCCCGGGTGGCGGACCAGGACGGATTTGTCCGGGCCCGCGCCCTCCCAGTCGGACAGCAGGGCGTCGTAGGCCGTGGCATGCGCGCAGAAGTCGAGGACGACGGCCGGCACCTCGCCCTCGATGATCAGGTCTCCCCGTGCGGTGATGATCTCCTGCATCTTCCGGGCGTTCGGGGCGAACACCGTCTCCACCCAGGTGCGCCACCGTGCCTCGTCCGGAGCCGCCAGCGGACGGCCGCCCGGGTTCGGGCCGACGTGCATCATGAATCGGCGACGGTATTCGGCCCATGCTTTCTCGTTGGCTTCCGCGAGTACGAGAAGAGGGGCGTAGAACTCCCGCAGTTGGCTGCCGACCCAGTCGGCTCGGGCTCGTCGCAGCGACCTGCGGGTCTCTCCGTGATCGTTCAGCCAGTAGGCCAGCACGGCGATCAGGACACCGGCGCACGCCGTCACCACCGCTGCTTTCATTGGCTTCTCCAGGGCGCCGTTTGTGGGGTATTGAAGCACGGCGCGCTGAACCGTTGCCACCCCTCCGCCGAAAGGTCGTCAGTCTGCGGAGAGTTCGCGTGCGGAAGTATCGAATCTACTTGCGCATTCCAGGACGCCCGGGCGCCGGTCAGCCGCCCGGATGGGAGGCTGACCGGCGTGCCGGGCGTGGTTTCGCGCGGGCCGCCCGGTGGGGGTGGGTCAGGTGATGGTGACGTCGACGCCCATCTGTTCGGCGCCTGGGGTGCCGGCGATGTCGAGGGTGACTCCGCTCCAGGTGCCGTCGGGCTCGTTGAGGGCCGGTGCGGTGTGCTGGCCGATGCCGGTGTTGCCGAGGGCCGGGTAGAGGTCGGTCCGGTCGCCCCGGTTGCCGGTGCCGAAGATCTTCCCCAGGTCGTTGCGGCCGTCGGCCTGCATCAGCGCGATGGCCAGGTGGTGTTCGTCGTTGACGTTGTCGATGGCTTCGTCCACCACGTAGGCGGCGACGCCCTGGGAGGGCAGGAACTCGTCCTGCCCGCGCTGGCGGCGGTACTCGACGATGATGTACTGGCTCTCCTTCATCCGCTGGGGGTTGCGGACGAACAGCAGGTCGCCGCCCTCGGCGACGGGCCGCAGCGCGATGCCGGTGGTGGTGCTGGAGACCTCCTGCGGGGTGGTCCAGCCGTGGAACATCCGCAGCATGCCGTTCGGGAAGACGGGGGTGACGCCGTCGTTGCCCCAGGAGCCGCCCGCCATCAGGCAGTAGTCCCCGAGGCCGTTGGAGGTCGTCGCCTCGACGCGGCCGGTGTCGTAGAAGTCGGCCCAGCGGGCGGCCAGGTGGCCCCACTCGTGGGCGCAGACGCCGACCGCGCAGTCCTCGGGGACGGTCAGGAAGGTCTGTACCCGCAGGCCGGGCGCGACCAGCACGCCGTCCTCGCCGGGCGGGTTCCACTTGAGGCTCCAGATGTCGCCGGGGCGCTCGGTCTGTTCGGCGCCGGAGCCGGCGTGGACGATGAACAGGGCGGTGACGAGGCCCTCGCCGAGGGCGTCGTAGCCGGCGGAGAAGTCGATGCCCTGGTCGAGCGCGAGTCGCAGCGCGTCGGCCGCCATGCCCTGGGAGTTCCGGGGCGGGTTGCCGGTGCCGGACTGGTTGTCGGTGTAGAAGGAGAGCGGCTGCGGCAGGCGGAACCAGCCGTGCACCTCGCCCTGGATGTCGATGCCGTGCTCGGTCGGGTGGGCGGCGTCGAATCCGCTGACCAGGCGGTAGTAGTCGCGCATCGAGCCGGTCGTGAAGGTGTCGGCGCTGAACAGCATCTGTTCGAAGTGGCCGACGGTGTGCTCGGGGCTGTGCGGGTGGTCGGGGAAGTCGACCAGCAGCACCAGGGTGCGGATGGTGCCGCGCAGCTTCTTGGTCGGCCGGGTGATCAACTGGGCCCCGGTGCTGGGGCCGGGGCGGACGGCGCCGTCGTCGAGGCCGATGACGTTCTCACCGCGCCGCCGGGAGCGCCAGACGTAGTAGTACTGCTCGAAGGTGAGGCTCGCCGGGATCCGCCGGTGTTCGACGAGGTCCTGGTAGCGGGCCCGGAGTTGGGCGAAGGCCTTGGGGGACAGCGGTACCGGGCAGGCGTGCCGGTGGCCGGTGGGGTCGAGGGGGTGGTGATGCTGCGGGGTTAAGGTGTGACGCATCGTGACGGCTCCTTTGAGCCAGCTCACTCCGCGGGGGAGCATGGCGACCCCGCCGAGCGGGCGGTCGCCGGCAATCGGTCGGCTCGCCAAAGGCGGTCGGGTCTGGCCGGTACCGGTTGCGAAATGGGCGATTTGCGGCTATCAGCCCTATTCTGACGCTCCGCGTGGGCAAAGCACCAGACCCGGGGGCGCGCCGGTTCGCTCAGCCCGCGCGGTACGCGGCCGCGGCGGCCGCGAACGAGGCGGCGAGCTGCGGTGATCCTCCCCAGTGCAGGTGCAGGTACGAAGCGTGAACGTTGCCCAGCGTGCCCCCGGTGAAGCCCTCGGTGTTCGGCCCGGTCGGCAGTCGCCAGCCCCAGGCGGGCCGTTCCCCGGCGCCGGGCTCGCAGACGGTGCGGTGGAACTCGTGCCCGCGCACCCGGGTGCCGGTCGGCGCCAGCGGCGAGTCGGTCAGCGCGACGGCCTCCCGGTATCCGAGGGTCAGCCGCTCGGTCATCCGGGCCGAGGTGTCCAGTACGCCGCACATCGGCAGGCCGTCCAACTCCCGCCCGAGGTAGAGCAGTCCGGCGCACTCGGCGGCGATCGGCGCGCCCGAGGCGGCGAACGCGGCGATCGCAGCGCGCAGCGTCCCGTTCGCGCTGAGTTCCCGGACGTACAGCTCGGGGAAGCCGCCGCCGATCACCAGGCCGGCGGTGTCCGCGGGCAGCGCGTCGGCGTGCAGCGGGTCGAACGGCACCACCTCGGCGCCGGCCGCGGTGAGCAGTTCGGCGTTCTCGGCGTACGAGAAGGAGAACGCGGCGCCGCCGGCCACCGCGATCCGGGGCGCGCCGGCCACCCGCTCGACCTCGGCGGCCGGGTCCCACGGCGTGGCGTCCAGCGGGGGAGCCGTCCGGGCCAGCGCCAGGACGGCGTCCAGGTCGACCGACGCGGCGACCAGCTCGCCCATGTCGGCGACGGCCCGCAGCGCCTCGGCCGAGCGCTCGACGGCCGGGATCAGGCCGAGGTGGCGGGACGGTGTGGCGACCGCCGCCGAGCGGCGCACCGCGCCGAGCACCGGCACCCCGGAGCCCTCCTCCAGGGCCTCGCGCAGCAGCAGTTCGTGCCGGTCGGAGGCGACCCGGTTGAGGATCACCCCGGCCAGTCGGACCTCCGGGTCCCAGGAGGCGAAGCCGTGCACCAGCGCGGCCACCGAGCGGGACTGCGAGGAGGCGTCCACCACCAGCACCACGGGTGCCCGCAGCAGCTTGGCGACGTGGGCGGTGGACGCCAGCTCGCCGCGTCCGGAGGCGCCGTCGAACAGCCCCATCACGCCCTCGACCACCGCGACGTCCGCCCCGGCGGCGCCGTGCAGGAAGAGCGGCGCGATGCGCTCCGGCCCGCACATGAAGGCGTCCAGGTTGCGGCCCGGCCGGCCGGCGGCCAGGGCGTGGTAGCCCGGGTCGATGTAGTCCGGGCCGACCTTGTGCGGCGAGACGGCCAGACCGCGCGCGGCGAGCGCGGCGATCAGGCCGGTGGCGACGGTGGTCTTGCCGGAGCCGGAGGACGGCGCGGCGACGACGAGACGGGGGACGCTGTTCAAGGCTCTACTGCTTTCGCGGACTCACGGACGTGTCACGGGCTTCACGGGCTTCACGGGCTTCACGGACTTCGCCGGCTTCACGGGCCGCACGGACCCGAGGGAACGCACGGGCCGCACGGAACCGAAGGAGCCCACGGACCCGAGGTGCCGCACGGATCCCGCGAAGCCCGCCGGGCTCACCACTCGATGCCGCGCTGGCCCTTGCGGCCGGTGTCCATCGGGTGCTTCACCTTGGTCATCTCGGTGACCAGGTCGGCGGCCGAGGTCAGCGCCTCGGTCGCGTACCGGCCGGTGATGACCACGTGCTGGCTGCCCGGGCGGTCCTTCAGCACGGCGACCACCTCGTCCACGTCGACCCAGCCCCAGTGCATCGGGTAGGTGAACTCGTCCAGCACGTAGAAGCGGTAGGTCTCGGCGGCCAGGTCGCGCTTGACCTGCTCCCAGCCCTCCTTGGCGGCCGCCTCACTGTCCATCTCCATCTCGGTGGAGCGCTGGATCCAGGACCAGCCGGAGCCCATCTTGTGCCAGTCGACGGTGCCGCCCTCGCCGGAGGCGCCGAGCACGCGCAGCGCGTTCTCCTCGCCGACCTTCCACTTCGCGGACTTGACGAACTGGAACACTCCGATCGGCCAGCCCTGGTTCCAGGCCCGCAGCGCCATGCCGAAGGCGGCGGTGGACTTGCCCTTGCCGGGGCCGGTGTGGACGGCGGTGATCGGCTGGGTGCGGCGCTGGCGGGTCGTCAGGCCGTCGTCGGGCACGCTCTCGGGGACTCCCTTGGGCATGTGGATCAGGCCGCCTTTCGCGTCGGGGTGGCTCGGTTGGCACGGTTGTCGCGGACGAGCGAGGCCACGCCCTCGGCCCGCAGCTCGTCCAGGGTCACGGCGGTGGCGCCCAGCCGGGCGGCCAGGGTGCGGGCCAGGCCGAGCCGCACCGGGCCGGCCTCGCAGTCCAGCACCACGCTCGCCACGCCCTGGGCGGTGAACAGTCCGGCCGCCTGGTGGGAGCGCGCGACGGCGTCGCGGGAGCCGGTCGCCCGGCCGTCGGTCACCACGACCAGCAGCGGGCGGCGGTGCGGGTCGCGCATCCGCTCGACCCGCAGCACCTCGTGGGCCCGCAGCAGCCCGGCCGCCAGCGGGGTCCGGCCGCCGGTCGGAAGCGACTCCAGCCGGGCCGCGCCCACCTCGACGGAGGAGGTCGGCGGCAGGGCCAGCTCGGCGCTCGCGCCGCGGAAGGTGATCATGCCGATCTTGTCCCGGCGCTGGTAGGCGTCCATCAGCAGGGAGAGCACGGCGCCCTTGACGGCGGTCATCCGCTGCCGGGCCGCCATCGAACCGGAGGCGTCCACCAGGAACAGCACCAGGTTGGACTCGCGGCCCTGCCGGACCTGCTCGCGGAAGTCGTCCTTCTGCAGCAGCAGCGCGCGCGAGTCCCGCCCGCGCGCCACCTGGTGCGGCGCGGCGGCCCGCAGGGTCGCGCTCAGGTGCAGCCGGGCCAGGCGCCCCTGCGGGCGGCGGGCGCGGATGGTGTGGCCGCCGTCGGTCTCGGCGGGGGAGCGGCGGCCTTGGGCGCCCTTCCCGGTGCCCTCCACCTTGAACAGCCGGGTGCGGTACGGCTCGCCGGCCGCCACCGGCGCGGTCTGCGGCGCGCCGCCCCGGCCCTGCTGCGGGACGGCCTCCGGCTCGGCCGGCGCCTGCGGCTCTGGCCCGGCGGCCGCGGAGCCGTCGGGCGTGTCCGCGGGCGCGGGCGCGCCGCCGCCGCCGTCGGGGCCGCCACCGTCGGGGCCGGGGCCGTCGTCCTCGGGGCCGTTCCCCTCGGGGCACTCGCCGGGCTGCTCCCCCTCCGACGGTCGCTCCGCGGGCTCGGGCTCCTCGGGCCCGGCGTGCTCCTCCAGGGTCCGCTCCAACTGCTCCTCGTCCAGCCCCGGCGCGTCGAAGGGGTTGCGCCGGCGGCGGTGCGGCAGGGCCAGCTGCGCGGCCTTGCGGACGTCCTCCTCCAGCACCTGCGTCCGGCCCGCCCAGGCGGCCAGCGCGACGGCGGTGCGGGCCATCACGATGTCCGCGCGCAGCCCGTCCACCTCGAAGGCGGCGCAGACGGCGGTGATCTGGCGCAGCGCCGTGTCGGTCAGCTCCACCTCGGGCAGCAGCTCCCGGGCCGCGGTGATCCGCCCGGCGAGCGCGCGCTCGTCCTCGGCGAACCGCGCGGCGAACCCGGCCGGGTCGGCGTCGTACGCCAGCCGGCGGCGGACCACCTCGGCGCGCTCGGCCGGCTCCCGGGTGGCGGCGATCTCCACGGTCAGGCCGAACCGGTCGAGCAGCTGCGGGCGCAGCTCGCCCTCCTCCGGGTTCATCGTGCCGACCAGCAGGAACCGCGCCGCGTGGCGCACCGAGACGCCCTCGCGCTCCACGTAGGAGCGGCCCATCGCGGCCGCGTCCAGCAGCAGGTCCACCACGTGGTCCTGGAGCAGGTTGACCTCGTCGATGTAGAGCACGCCCCGGTGCGCCCGGGCCAGCAGGCCCGGCTCGTACGCCTTCACGCCCTCGGCCAGCGCGCGCTCCAGGTCCAGTGAGCCGACGATCCGGTCCTCGGAGACGCCGACCGGCAGCTCGACCAGCCGGGCCGGGCGGTGGGTCTCGTCGGCGCCGTCGTGCGCGCCGTCCGGGCAGGCCGGGTCCGGCGCGGCCGGGTCGCAGGCGAAACGGCAGCCGTCGACGGCGGCGATGGACGGGAGCAGACCGGCCAGCGCCCGCACCATGGTCGACTTGGCGGTGCCCTTCTCACCCCGCACCAGCACGCCGCCGACGGCCGGGGAGACCGCGTTGAGCAGCAGCCCGAGCCGCAGGTCGGCCATTCCGACGATCGCGGTGAAGGGGTAGCGGACGTCACTCATGATTCTCCAAGGGGGCCCCGGGCGGCAGGAACGGCAGCGAACCCGCGGCCGGCACCCCGCCCTCGATCAGCTTCCACAGCGCGTCGGTGTCCGCGTGCTCCTCGATCAGGTCGCCCAGCCGGTCCAGCCGGGCCTCGCGCGCCTCGGCGAACGAGGTGTCCGGCGCGGGCACGAACGCCCGGCCCGACAGAGCGGCGACCTCGCGCAGCAGCGCGCGCCGGAAGCCGTCGTTCTCCAGCGCGCCGTGCCAGGTCGTGCCCCAGACCGCCCCCACCCGGCAGCCGTCCAGGAACGCCTCCCCGCCCTCCACAGTGACGATCCCGTGGTGGATCTCGTACCCCTGGACCGGCTGCCCGTAGGCCTCGCCGACCGGTCGGCCGAGCACCTTCTCGGCGCCGAACCGGACGTGCGTCGGGAGCAGCCCGAGGCCGTCGACGGCACCGGCCTTCGACTCGACCTCGTCGTGGATGGCGCGCGCGAGCATCTGGTAGCCGCCGCAGACGCCGAGGACCGGCAGCCCGGCCGCGGCCCGGGCCCTGAGGGCCGGCTCCAGGCCGCGCTCGCGCAGCCAGGCCAGGTCGGCCACGGTGGCCCGGGTGCCGGGCAGGATCACCAGGTCGGCGTCGGCCAGCTCCTCGGGCCGGGTGGCCCAGCGGACCAGCACCCCGGGTTCCTGGGCCAGTGCGTCCACGTCGGTGAAGTTGGACAGCCGGGGGAAGCGCACCACGGCCACCCGCAGCACGTCGGCGCCGAGCGGCCCGCGCCCCTCGGCGCGGTCCACCACGGTGGTCAGGTCCAGGGAGTCCTCGGCGTCCAGCCAGAGCCCGGACAGCATCGGCAGGGTGCCCAGCACCGGACGGCCGGTCAGCTCGCGCAGCATCTCCAGCCCGGGCGCCAGCAGCCGCGCGTCGCCGCGGAACTTGTTGACGAACCAGCCCGCCACATGGCGCTGGTCCTGCTCCGACAGCAGCGCCAGCGTCCCGTACATCGCGGCGAACACGCCGCCGCGGTCGATGTCGCCGACCACCACGACCGGCAGGCCGGCGGCGGTGGCCAGGCCCATGTTGGCGATGTCCCGGTCCCGCAGGTTGATCTCGGCGGGCGATCCGGCGCCCTCGCAGACCACCACGTCGTAGCGCCGGCGCAGGTCGGCCAGGCACTCCAGCGCTCGCTCCAGCAGGACGGGCTTGCGGTCGCGGTAGTCCAGCGCGCCGACCTCGGCGACCGCCCGGCCGAGCAGCACCACCTGGCTGCGGCCGTCCGCGCCGGGCTTCAGCAGCACCGGGTTCATCGCCGCCTCGGGCTCCACCCGGGCCGCCTGGGCCTGCATCGCCTGGGCGCGGCCGATCTCGGCACCGTCGGCGGTGACGAAGGAGTTCAGCGACATGTTCTGCGCCTTGAACGGCGCCACGGCGACGCCCTGACGGGCCAGCCAGCGGCAGATGCCCGCGGTGACCACGCTCTTGCCGGCGTCCGAGGTCGTCCCGGCGACCAGCAGTGCGTTGCTCATGCGCTCCCCCTTCTCGTCCCCGCCTTGAGTGCCTGCACGACGGCGTGCCCGGCGACGGTCGTACCCAGTGCGAGCAGTCCCACCCGGCGGGAGAGCCGGCAGGCGCGCTCGATGTCGTCCACCGTCACCGGTCGCAGCTCGCCGCCCAGTACCGGCCGGTGCTCGACCCGGGCGCCGTACCGCAGGGTGCCGCCGAGCCGCACGCCGACGGCGCCGGCGAAGGCCGACTCGGCCTGGCCCGCGTTGGGGCTGGGGTGGGCGGAGCCGTCCCGGCGCCAGACCCGCCAGGCCGTCCGGGGCTCGGGCGCGGCGGCGACGGTCAGCAGCGCGGTCAGCCGCGCGCCCGGCCAGCCCGCCACGTCGTCCAGCCGCGCCGAGGCCCAGCCGAACCGGGCGTGGCGCGGCGAGCGGTGGCCGACCATCGCGTCCAGGGTGTTGACCGCGCGGAACGCCAGCAGCCCGGGCGTGCCCGCGAGGGCGCCCCAGACGAGTGCGTTGACCACGGCGTCGGCGGTGTTCTCGGCGACCGACTCGACCACCGCGCGGGCGATCTGCCCCTCGTCGAGGGCGCTCGGGTCCCGCCCGCACAGGTGCGGCAGCCGCTGCCGCGCCGCCGCGAGGTCGTGCGCGGCGAGCGAGCGTCCGATCGTGCGGGCCTCCCGGGTGAGCGACGTGCCGCCGAGCACCGTCCAGGTCGCGGCGGCGGCCAGCGCGGCCCGCCCGAGCGGCCGGCGGCCCAGGGTGCGGTCGGCCGCCAGCGCGCCGGCCGCGACGGTGCCCACGCAGAGCGCCGTGAAAGCCGTTCCGACGGCGCGGTCGTTCCGCCAGATCCGCCGCTCCAGCCGGCCGGCCGCGCCGCCGAAGACGGCCACCGGGTGGCCGCGGCGCGGGTCGGCGAAGCGGGCGTCGGCGAGGTACCCGGCCGCGGCCCCCAGGGCGAAGGCGGCGGCGCGGGTCAGCGGGCGCACGGTGGACAGCAGAGGGCTCGGAAGGTCGGGGCAGCCTGCATCGCGTGCGTGTCCTCACTCAGGGTCCGCGCCCTGGATCGACGTACCGGGGGCGAGAGTCTCCTGGCTTCCGGGTCGAACGCACCCCCGGGCCCGGCGGCGGCTTCTGACGGCCCGCCGCGATGGGCCCCCTCCGGCGCCGTGGCCGGCGGAGGAGGGACTCCGAGTGTGCTCCCCGGTGACAGTGGCGGGACCGCGCCGGACTCGCACCGGCTTCCTCTGCATGCCTCCGTTTGGCTGAAGGATCCCATCACGCGGCCGAACCGTGCGTCAACCAAGGTCACGGAGGGGTTGGTCACAGCGGAGCCGGGCCGCCCGACGCCGTCGCTACCTCCGATCGGCACCCCCCGCAGGGGCATGACAGCCTGTGCGATCGTCCAGTCGCCCGGAGGGGCCTCCGGGCCCGCTTCGTGTGTTCGGCGGCTGGGGGGCGGCCGGACCGCCCCCTACCGTCGGGCCATGCGACGCAGACAGCCACCCGCCGTGCCCCCGGTGCCCTTCTCGCCCGCGGCCGCCCGCGCGCACCGCGCCGGCCTGGGGCTGACCCCCGAGCAGGTGGTCGAGGGCATGGCCGCGCACGGCGTCCGGCTGCTGCCCTCCCACGTGCTCGGCTGGGAGAGCGGCGAGCTGCGCCCCGCCGAGGACGAGTTCATCGCCCTGGCCCGGGCGCTCTGGTGCCCGCCGGCCCAGCTGATGGGCGTCCGCCCGGCCCGGCTGCGGGACTTCCGGGTCGCCCGGGAGCTCAACCAGGAGAGCGCGGCCCACCGGATCGGCCTCGCACTGGACCGGTACCAGCGGGCCGAGGCGACCGGTCAGTGGGACGGCGACCAGGAGCAGACCCACGCGCTGGCCCAGGTGCTCGGCACGACCCTGCGCGAGCTGGTCGCGGTGACCGGCCGGGCGCAGGAGCTGGACCGGCGGCTGCGGCAGTGCGTGGACGGCCGCTGGCAGGCGCAGCTCCGGCCGATCGGCCGGATCGTGCCGGTTCACGAGGGCGACCTCACCGCCGTGCTGACGGCGCTGCAGAACGAGTACCAGGTCACCTCCCACTGGGGCGCCGGCAGCTGGGGCTCCCCGGCCCCGGCGGCGGACACCCGCGCGGCGGCCCGGCCGCTCGGCGAGCGGTTCTGGGAGCTGCTGGAGCTCCTGGAGACCGAGATCCCGGTCTGACGGGCCGCTACCGCGCCGCCCCCGCGCGGCGCCTCCCCCTCCCTGCCCTCTCCCTCCCTGCCCTCTCCCTCTGCCGCTTCCCGCGCCGCCGTGACCAGAGGGCCGAGAACCGTGCCGTCGCTTCCCGCAGCCGCTTCCCGTGCCGCCGTGACCCGGCCGAGACTCCCGCCGCCGTGACCCGGCCGAGACCCGTGCCGCCGTGACCCGGACGGCCGCGCCCGGTGGCCGGGTGGCGCCCCCGCGAGTGGACTGGTGGGCAGACTGCCCAGTCCGCGACCAACAGAGCGGGGAGCGATATGCGTTGGGGAACCGCAGCCGCCGTGGCGGCCGCCGCCGTCGGCACCGGGGCCGCCGTCCTGCTGATCGGCCGGAGGGCCTCCGAGCGGATGGTCCGCCCGGCGGTCGGCCGTGAGCGGGCCGCCGGCCCCGTCGTGGTGCTGACCCTCGCCGCCGGACGGGCCACCTTCACCCGCAGCGCCGAGAGCGCCCGCCCCGGCCGCTGGGCCGTCGAGTGGGGCGACGGAGGGCACGCGGTGGTCGGCGAGATCCTGCACGCCGACGAGCGGGGCGTCACCCGCCGGCTGGTCCGCGCCGACCGCGGCACTCTGGCCCCCGGTACCGCGGTCCGCTTCACGCCCCGCGTCCACCTCGGCGACCCGACCAGCGCCCTCGGCCTGCCGTACACCGAGACCGCCGTCCAGGGCGAGCTGGGCGCGCTGCCCGCCTGGCGGCTGGACGGCAAGCGGGGCACCTGGGTGATCCTGGTGCACGGCCCCGGCGCCGACCGGCAGCAGACCCTGCCGGTGATGCCCGTCCTGCACCGGCTCGCGCTGCCCGTCCTGGCCGTCACCTACCGCGGCGACGAGGGCGCGCCGGCCTCCCCGGACGGCCTCGGCCACTTCGGCGAGACCGAGTGGCGCGACGTCGAGGCGGCCCTGCGGCTGGCCCTGGACAGCGGCGCCGGGCGGGTCATCCTGTACGGCTGGTCGCTCGGCGCGACCATGGTCCTGCAGACCGCGGCCCGCTCCGCCTGGGCCTCCTCGATCAGCGGCCTGGTGCTGGACTCGCCCGTGCTCGACTGGTCGGCCACCGCCCGCCGGGGCGCCGCCCGGGCCGGCTACCGGGGCGCCGCCGCCGAGCTGGGCGCGCTCGCGGCCGAGGGCCGGGCCGGCGTGGATCTGGCCGACTTCGCCCGCCTCGCGGACGGCACCGACCTGCGGGTGCCCACGCTCCTCCTGCACGGGCCCGACGACGCGCTGGCCCCCTGGCAGGCCGCCGCCCGGCTGGCCCGCCGCCGCTCCGACGTGGTCGGCCTCCAGGCCGTCCCCGGCGGCGAGCACGCCGGCCTCTGGAACGCCGACCCCGACCGCTACGAGGAGCACCTGCGGCGCTGGCTCACCCCCCTGCTCTGAGGCCCGTCGCGGGCGGTCCCAGCCGTGTTCCGGACAGCCCCTCGGGCCCCTTCCCGCACCCCGTCCGCCCCGTCCTTCCCCAGGCTGGCGTGTCCGCGTCACACAGATTCGGCCAGGCGGTTTGGCCTCTGTTGCCCGATCTTGTCGACCCCCTGCGACCACCTGTCGGTAGTCGGGGCCGATCGGATGTGACAGAAGGCCGGTACAAGGGGAAGACTGCTCGACGTGACGTCTCGGAATCCGCGCGACCGTGATGCCCAGCTCCCGCCGACGATCGGCTCCGGTGCGACGGTGACCCGTCTCCCCGGAACTGCCCACCGCCCCGCCGGCGCCAGGCCGGGCGCCTCCGGCGTACCCCGCCGACGAGGCCCCGCACCAGCCCCCGGCCGTGGCCGGGTCCCGGTGCCGGACGGCTTCCCCGCTCCCGCCGAGCTCGCCCCGCTGGCCCGTCGGATGCTGATCGACGCCGTCCGCATCGCCCGCTGGGCCGGTGAACTCGCCGAGGTCGACAAGCGCGGCGAGCTGCTCCCCGAGGACGCCCGCGACGCGGGCCGCGCCCTCGCCATGACGGTGGGCGCCGCCGGCAGGGCCTGGGGCCAGGCCCTGCTGGTCGGCCTGGTCGAGGCCCGGGACGGCGGCGCCGCCCCCGGCTGGCGCCTGCACGCCTGGGAGCACGACGACGAGGCCGTGGTCCGCGGCTGGTCCGCCCTGTTCGACGCCTGGACGCTGCTCGCCCCGGTGCCGCCCGCCGCCCTGCGCGGCGTGTTCGCGGTGCTCGCCGGGCAGGCCGTCGACCAGGCGCCGCAGCTGCTCTCCTTCCTCCACCTGGTGGCCGGCCCGGTCGCCGACAGCGAACTGCTGGAGCTGCTGCGCCGGGGCCTGGACGAGCGCCGGGTCGGCGGCGGCGACGGCGCGCTGGGCCTCTCGCCCGTGCCGCACGCCGCCTCCGCGGTCTCGGCCGTCCGCGGCACCTGCCGCGAGCCGCAGATCGACACCCCGGCCGCGCCCTCCGACGTGGCGGCCGTGCTGGACTGGATGCTGGACGGCCTGGCCGCGGTCGGCGCGGTGGTCCGCAAGGACGACGCCGCCGAGCTCTCCCCCCTCGGGCACTGGGCGGTGCGGGCCAAGCTGGAGGAGATCTGCACCGTCGCCCAGACCGCCGCCGGACACATCGAGCAGAGCGCCTTCGAGCTGCTCAACGCCTGCGCCGACTACTCGCCGGGCCCGGCCCGGGCCGAGTTCCGCGCCTGGGTGGCGGCCCGACCGGCCGACCGGGCGGTGGCCGAGCTGCTGGACGCCGCCCAGGGTGACGACGCACTGGTGCGCGGCCTCGCCTTCGAGGCGCTGCGGGTGGCCGGCTCCACCGCCGAGCAGGCCGTCCGGGCGGCCGTGGACGCCCCGGTGCTGCGCCCCTACGCGCTGCTCTGGCTGGCCGAGCAGTCGGACGAGGGCGTCGCCCCGGCCGATGTGCTGGGCGCGGAGGACGCCGCCTGGCTCTGGGTGGACACCGCGGCCGCGGTGCTCGACCACGGCGAGACCGAGCTGCTGGTGGGCCATGTCGAGGGCGCCTCGGCCGGTGACCCGGTCCGGCTGTTCGCCCGGGCCCGGCAGTCCGGCCACCCGCGGGCGGCGTCGGTGCTGACCGCCGTCTCCGGCGTCCACCCGGACCCGGTCGTGGCCCGCGCGGCCCGGCGCTCGGCCTTCAGCGTCCACCGCGGCGGCGCGTAGCCGTCAGGGCGCGCCGTGGCGGCGCGGAGCCGCTCGGCCTGGCCGGGTGGCGGCCCCAACGGCCGCCACCCGGCCCGGCAGGGCCGCAGCCGGCCTCCACGGGGCCGCACGCCGCCCGCACGGCCGTCACCACCGGCCCAAGCAAGGGCCGCAGGGCATGCGAGAGGGCCCGGATCCGTCGAGCGGATCCGGGCCCTTCGCCGTACGTCCCTCGGGGTCAGCCGAGCCGGGACTCCGCCCGGCGCGCCCGGACGTCCCCGACCTTCTGGCCGACCTTGCGCCGGATCACCAGCAGCGGGGCCATCGCGGCGAGCGCGATCTGGCCGTAGGCGCCGATGTGCAGCAGGTAGTCGCCGCCCTTCAGGCCGGTCGCCCAGGCCGCCAGGCAGCCGATCGAGAGCACGATCCAGCAGAGCGTCGCGGTGGCCAGCAGCCCCTGCGGCTTCGGGTACTCGATCCGGCTCATCATCAGGTACGCGGTACCGGCGATGGCGAGCAGACCGGGTAGGAACGGCGGGTCGAGCAGCACGATGGCGATCACCGTCATGGCGCCCATCGGGCAGGGCATGCCCTGGAACACCCCGGGTCGCATCTTCACGGCGGAGAACCGCGCCAGCCGCAGCACCACGGACAGCAGCACCGTCAGCGCGATCAGCGCCGAGAGACGGCTGTCGGAGCCCGGCGAGACCATGCCCCAGACCGCGACGAAGTAGGCCGGCGCGATGCCGAAGCTGATCAGGTCGGCCAGGTTGTCGAGTTCGGCCCCGAGGGCGGAGGAGCGCAGCTTGCGCGCCACCAGTCCGTCGAAGAGGTCGCACATCGAGCCGATCAGCAGCAGCGTCACCGCGGTGGCGGCGCTGTGCTTGTCCGGCGCGGCGTCCGGGTTGGTGATGTGCGGGACGAGGACCCCGGTGGTGATCGAGTAGATCGCCAGGAAGCCGCAGACGGCGTTCCCCAGGGTCAGGAAGTCGGCGGTGGACAGGTGCTGGGGAGAGCGCGGGGCGCGCAGCTCGCGGTCGCGCGCCCAACGGCGGCGGCGCAGGGCCGTCTCCTCGTCGTCCAGGCCGACGATCGTCTCAGGTTCAGTCACGGTCAAGGCGCGTCACCCCGGCTGTGGTCTTCTGGCCGACCTCGACGCCGACCTCGACGCCGGCCGGCAGGTAGGTGTCGACCCGGGACCCGAAGCGGATCAGACCGATCCGATCGCCCTGCTCGACCTTGGTACCGGCGTCGACGTACGGCACGATGCGGCGGGCCACGGCCCCCGCGATCTGCACCATCTCGATGTCGCCGAGCTCGGTGTCGAAGTGCCAGACGACCCGCTCGTTCTGGTCGCTGTCCTTGTTGAACGCGGGCACGAAACCACCCGCGACGTGCTCGACGGAGGTCACGGTGCCGGGCAGGGGCGCCCGGTTGACGTGGACGTTGAGCGGGCTCATGAAGATCGCCACCCGGGTGCGGCCGTCCGGCCAGGCGTCGATGCTCTGCACCACGCCGTCGGCGGGGGAGATCACTCTGCCCGTGCCGATCTCACGCTCGGGGTCGCGGAAGAACCACAGCATGCCGGCGCTGAGCGCACAGGCGGGCACCGCCGCCAGGGCCCACGCGCCATTGCGCCGGGTGAGGGCGGTGGTCACGGCTGCCGTGGCGAGGGTGGGGACGAACCAGGGGGTGGCTCCGCGCGCGATGGTCACGCGGGGTCGCCGGCCGGCCGTCGTGGCGGCGAGGGCATCGCTGTCCGTGACGGAGGTGTGAGGGGACGGGCTGATGGGCATCGAAGACCTTTGTCGCGGGGGATCATGGCCGCTGGACGGGGGCCACCGCGGGGATCGAGTAATAAAGGGACGGCGTCTGTCCCGGTGGATGCTATCGGGACCACACGGTGGGTGGGCAACCCGCCTGCTCGGTCATGTGTCCTGCGTGCGGCGCAGCTGCGCCTTCTGTGTATACGACCGTAGCTCGACCCGCTCCGGTTCCCAAGGGTCCGGGCGGGGCTGGTGACTCTTGTCTCAACAGGCATGCCCGGGGAACCCCGGGCCGTCGGCGCAGGGGCGCGCGCGGGGTGCGCCGAAGCGGCCGCAAGGCGCGTGACAGCAGCTGTACGCCCTACGGCCGCTTCGGGAGCCGTGCCGGACCCCAGGCGGACCAGGCCGGGGTCGTGGTGGCACGGCGGGGTGCCGGGACGGGCCCGCACGCCCGTCGACCGGCCGTCACCGGGCCGTCAACCCGCCGGGCGGAGCGTCACCGCGCCGCCCGGGCGAGTCTTCGTACTGGTCGTCCTCACTCCGCGATGCGGTACTCCTCCAGCAGACGACGTCCGACGATCATCTTCTGGATCTCCGCAGTACCTTCACCGATGAGCAGCATCGGAGCCTCGCGGTAGAGGCGCTCGATCTCGTACTCCTTGGAGAAGCCGTAGCCGCCGTGGATGCGGAAGGCGTCCTCGACGACCTCCTTGCAGTACTCGGAGGCGAGGTACTTGGCCATGCCGGCCTCAAGGTCGTTGCGCTCGCCGCTGTCCTTCTTGCGGGCGGCCATCACCATCATCTGGTGGGCGGCCTCGACCTTGGTGGCCATCTCGGCGAGCTTGAACTGGATCGCCTGGTGCTCGGCGATCTTCTTGCCGAAGGTGGAGCGCTGCTGGGCGTAGGAGATGCCCAGCTCGAAGGCGCGGCGGGCGACGCCGCAGCCGCGCGCGGCCACGTTGACGCGGCCGACCTCGACGCCGTCCATCATCTGGTAGAAGCCCTTGCCCGGGGCGCCGCCGAGGACGCGGTCGGCCGGGACGCGGACGTCCTGGAGGATCAGCTCGGTGGTGTCGACGCCCTTGTAGCCCATCTTCTCGATCTTGCCGGGCACGGTGAGCCCGGGGACGGTCGGGTTCGGGCCGAAGCCCGCCGTCTTCTCGATCAGGAAGGTGGTCATGTTCTTGTACGGGGAGCTGCCGCCCTCGTCGGTCTTGCAGAGCACCGCGACCAGGGTGGACGTGCCGCCGTTGGTGAGCCACATCTTCTGGCCGTTGAGGACGTAGGAGTCCCCGTCCCTGACGCCCTTGGTGGAGATCGCGGAGACGTCGGAGCCGAGGCCCGGCTCGGACATCGAGAAGGCGCCGCGGATCTCGCCGGCGGCCATCTTCGGCAGGAAGTAGTCCTTCTGCTCCTGGGTGCCGTGCGCGTTGATCATGTGGGCCACGATGAAGTGGGTGTTCACGATGCCGGAGACGGACATCCAGCCGCGTGCGATCTCCTCCACGACCAGGGCGTAGGTGAGGAGCGATTCGCCGAGGCCGCCGTACTCCTCGGGAATGGTGAGGCCGAAGAGGCCGAGCTGCTTCATCCCCTCCACGATGGCGGTGGGGTACTCGTCCTTGTGCTCCAGCTCGGTCGCGACCGGAATGATCTCCTTGTCGACGAAATCCCGCACGGTGGCGAGGATGTCCCGCTGGATCTCGGTGAGGCCGTCGGTCTGTGCGAGGCGTCCCATCGTGCGGCTCCTGTGGCGAAAGAGGGAGAGGGTGGGGGGAGGGCAGAACAGCGGGGGGGGGGGGGGGGATTTTCCGGGGGCCCTGCCGGCGTGGCTGCGGCAGCAGGGCCCCCGGTACCGGGGTGGGGATCGGCCGATGACGGCGGCCTACCCGTCCGGGGCTCCTGGGTGGTACGGCTCTGGCCGGGCTAGGACAGCGGAGTCGGGCGGCCGGGCTGCTCGCCGCCGCGCTCCTTGATGTAGGTAGCCGTCGGCACCATCACCTTGCGGCGGAAGATGCAGACGACCGTGCCGTCCTGCTTGTAGCCCTTGGTCTCGACGTACACGATGCCGCGGTCGTCCTTGGACTTGGACGGCCACTTGTCGAGCACGGTGGTCTCGCCGTACAGGGTGTCGCCGTGGAAGGTCGGCGCGATGTGGCGCAGCGACTCGATCTCCAGATTGGCGATCGCCTTGCCGGAGACGTCCGGGACGGACATTCCGAGCAGCAGCGAGTAGATGTAGTTGCCGACCACGACGTTCTTGCCGAAGTCGGTCGTCCGCTCCGCGTAGTTGGTGTCCAGGTGGAGCGGGTGGTGGTTCATGGTGAGCAGACAGAAGAGGTGGTCGTCGTACTCGGTGACCGTCTTGCCGGGCCAGTGCTTGTAGACAGCGCCGACCTCGAACTCCTCGTAGGTGCGTCCGAACTGCATCTCAATGGTCCTTAGGAGGTCAGGAGGGGTCAGGCCTGCGGGGGCTCGAACTTGGAGGTGCGCTCGAACCCGGCGGCGCGGCCCTTGCCCGCGATGACCAGGGCCATCTTGCGGCTGGCCTCGTCGATCATCTCGTCGCCGAGCATCGCGGAGCCCTTGGCACCGCCCGCCTCGGAGGTGCACCAGTCGTAGGCGTCGAGGATCAGCTCGGCGTGGTCGTAGTCCTCCTGCGAGGGCGAGAAGATCTCGTTCGCGGCGGAGACCTGGTCCGGGTGGAGCACCCACTTGCCGTCGAAGCCGAGCGCGGCGGCGCGGCCGGCCACCTCGCGGTAGCCCTCCTGGTTGCGGATCTGCAGGTAGGGGCCGTCGATGGCCTGCAGGTCGTTGGCGCGGGCGGCCATCAGGATGCGCATCAGGATGTAGTGGTAGGCGTCGGCCGGGTAGCCCGCCGGCTGCTCGCCGACCACCAGGGACTTCATGTTGATCGAGGCCATGAAGTCGGCCGGGCCGAAGATGATCGTCTCCAGGCGCGGGGAGGACTCGGCGATCGCGTCGACGTTGATCAGGCCCTTGGCGTTCTCGATCTGCGCCTCGATGCCGATCTTGCCGACCTCGAAGCCCATGGTCTTCTCGATCTGGGTGAGCAGCAGGTCGAGCGCCCGGACCTGCTCGGCGTCCTGGACCTTCGGCAGCATGATGCAGTCGAGGTTGGGGCCGGCGCCCTCGACGACCGTGATCACGTCGCGGTACGTCCAGTGGGTGGTCCAGTCGTTGACGCGGACGACCTTGGTCTTCTTGCCCCAGTCACCGTTGTTCAGCGCGTCGACGATGTTGTGCCGGGCGCTCTCCTTGACCAGCGGGGCGCAGGCGTCCTCCAGGTCGAGGAAGACCTGGTCGGCCGGGAGGCCCTGGGCCTTCTCCAGGAAGCGCGGGTTGCTGCCCGGTACGGCGAGGCAGGAGCGGCGGGGGCGGAGCCGGTTGACGGGGGTGTCGCTGGCGTTGCTCATGAGGGGTGGTCAGTTCCTTCCACGATCAGCTGGTGGACGCGGCGGTGGTGGGCGTCCACGGCTGGAGCCTGTTGGCCAGCCGGATCTCGTCCACGATCCGGCCGATGATGGTGGTGATGCCGAAGTCCTTCGGGGTGAACACGGCGGCGACGCCGGCGGCCTTGAGGGCCTCGCCGTCCGCTGCCGGGATGATGCCACCCACGATCACCGGGACATCCTCCACCCCGGCCCGGCGGAGCCGGTGCAGGACGTCGGGCACCAGCTCGGAGTGCGCCCCCGAGAGGATCGACAGGCCCACGCAGTGCACGTCCTCCGCGACGGCGGCCGAGACGATCTGCTCGGGCGTCAGCCGGATGCCCTGGTAGACCACCTCGAACCCGGCGTCACGGGCCCGGACGGCTATCTGCTCGGCGCCGTTGGAGTGTCCGTCCAGGCCGGGCTTGCCGACCAGCAGGCGCAGCTTGCCGACGCCGAGCTCGGCGGCGGTGGCGGCGACCGCCTCGCGGACCGCGGCCAGCTCGCCGCCGGGCTCGGCGGCCACCGCGACCGGGGCGCCGCCGACGCCGGTGGGCGCGCGGTACTCGCCGAAGACCTCGCGAAGGGCGAAGGCCCACTCGCCGGTGGTGACCCCGGCGCGGGCGCAGGCGAGCGTCGCCCCCATCAGGTTGACGTCGGTGCCGGCGACGGCCTTGAGCTCCTCCAGTGCCTGCTGGGCGGCGGCCTCGTCGCGCTTGCCGCGCCACTCCTCCAGTGCGGCCAGCACGGACTGCTCGGAGGCCGGGTCGACCACCATGATCGCGGTGTCGAGGTCGGCCGTGAGCGGGCTCTCCTCGGTGGTGTCGAAGCAGTTGACCCCGATGATCTTGTCCTCGCCGGACTCGATCCGGGCCCGCCGGGCGGCGTGCGAGGCGACCAGGTTGGACTTCAGGTAGCCGGACTCGACGGCCGGGATGATGCCCCGGTTGCCCGCCTTGACGCCCATCTCCAGCACCTTGGCGATCTCGGCCTCGGCGCCGGCCAGCAGCTCGGCGGTCTTGGTCTCGATCACCTCGGAGCCGTTGAAGAGGTCCCCGTACTCCAGCAGGTCGGACTCGTAGGCGAGCACCTGCTGGATCCGCAGCGACCACTGCTGGTCCCACGGGCGGGGCAGGCCGAGCGCCTCGTTCCAGGCGGGCAGCTGGACGGCCCGGGCCCGGGCGTCCTTGGAGAGCGTGACGGCGAGCATCTCCAGCACGATCCGCTGGACGTTGTTCTCCGGCTGCGCCTCGGTCAGGCCCAGCGAGTTGACCTGGACGCCGTAGCGGAAGCGGCGCTGCTTGGCGTCCTGGATGCCGTAGCGCTCCAGCGTGACCTTCTCCCAGAGCTGGGCGAAGGCGCGCATCTTGCACATCTCCTCGACGAAGCGCACGCCGGCGTTGACGAAGAAGGAGATCCGGGCGACCACCTCGCCCATCCGCTCGGCCGGCACCTGGCCGGAGTCGCGCACCGCGTCCAGCACCGAGATGGCGGTGCACATCGCGTAGGCGATCTCCTGGACCGGGGTGGCGCCGGCCTCCTGCAGGTGGTAGCTGCAGATGTTGATCGGGTTCCACTTGGGGATGTTGCCGACGGTGTAGGCGATCATGTCGGTGATCAGCCGGACCGAGGGCCCGGGCGGGAAGACGTGCGTCCCGCGCGAGAGGTACTCCTTGACGATGTCGTTCTGGGTGGTGCCGGTGAGCTTGGCGATGTCGGCGCCCTGCTCCTCCGCGACCACCTGGTAGAGCGCCAGCAGCCACATCGCGGTGGCGTTGATCGTCATCGAGGTGTTGGTCTGTTCGAGCGGGATGCCCTCGAACAGGGCCCGCATGTCCCCGACGTGGCCCACCGGGACGCCGACCCGGCCGACCTCGCCGCGGGCGAGGACGTGGTCCGAGTCGTAGCCCGTCTGGGTCGGCAGGTCGAAGGCCACCGACAGGCCGGTCTGCCCCTTGGCGAGGTTCTTGCGGTAGAGCGCGTTGGAGTCGCTCGCGGTCGAGTGCCCCGCGTAGGTGCGCATCAGCCAGGGGCGGTCGCGTCCGGCCATCAGATGTTCCGGAAGCGGTTGATGGCGTCGAGGTGCTTCGCCCGGAACTCCGCGTCCCGCACGCCCAGGCCCTCCTCCGGCGCCAGGCAGAGCACGCCGACCTTGCCCTGGTGCTTGTTGTGGTGCACGTCGAGGGCGGCCTGGCCGGTGTCCTCCAGCGAGTAGACCTTCGAGAGCGTCGGGTGGATCTTGCCCTTGGCGATCAGGCGGTTGGCCTCGAACGCCTCGCGGTAGTTGGCGAAGTGCGAGCCGACGATGCGCTTGAGCGACATCCACAGGTAGCGGTTGTCGTACTGGTGCATGAAGCCCGAGGTGGAGGCACAGGTGACGATGGTGCCACCCTTGCGGGTGACGTAGACCGAGGCGCCGAAGGTCTCGCGGCCCGGGTGCTCGAAGACGATGTCCACGTCCTCGCCGCCGGTGAACTCGCGGATCTTCGCGCCGAGCCGCTTCCACTCGCGCGGGTCCTGGTTGTGCTCGTCCTTCCAGAACTTGTACCCCTCGGCGGAGCGGTCGATGATCGCCTCGGCGCCCATCGCGCGGCAGATCTCGGCCTTCTGGTCGTTGGAGACCACGCAGATCGGGTTGGCGCCACCGGCCAGGGCGTACTGGGTGGCGTACGAGCCGAGGCCGCCGCTGGCGCCCCAGATCAGCACGTTGTCGCCCTGCTTCATGCCCGCGCCGTTGCGCGAGACCAGCTGGCGGTAGGCGGTGGAGTTGACCAGGCCGGGGGAGGCGGCCTCCTCCCAGGTCAGGTGCTTCGGCTTCGGCAGCAGCTGGTTGGTCTTCACCAGCGCCAGCTGGGCCAGGCCGCCGAAGTTGGTCTCGAAGCCCCAGATCCGCTGCTCCGGGTCCATCATCGTGTCGTTGTGGCCGTCCGGGGACTCCAGCTCGACCGAGAGGCAGTGCGCGACGACCTCGTCGCCCGGCTTCCAGGCGTTGACCCCGGCGCCGGTGCGCAGCACCACGCCCGCGAGGTCGGACCCGAGCACGTGGTACGGCAGGTCGTGGCGCTTGGTCAGCGGGGAGAGCCGGCCGTAGCGCTCCAGGAAGCCGAAGGTGGAGACCGGCTCGTAGATCGAGCTCCACACGGTGTTGTAGTTCACGGCGCTGGCCATGACGGCGACCAGAGCCTCGCCCGGGCCCAGCTCGGGCAGGGCGACCTCGTCGAGGTGGAGGGACTTGCGGGGGTCCTTGTCGCGGCTGTCGAGGCCGGCGAACATCTGCTCCTCGTCCTTGTGGAGCGTGACCGCCCGGTAGGACTCCGGCAGCTTGAGCGCGGCGAAGTCCGCCGCGGTGCTGTCGGAGTTGAGGATCGCGTCGAGGATTTCCTTCATGGCTGCCTCCGAAGGCGTACCTGTGTGAGGGGCACAGGGCGTCTGGGGGAGCCGGGAGCGGACACCGGCTTCGCTGAGATGGGTGGTTGGGTGGTCTGGCGGGTGGCCTGGCTGGGACCGTGCGGTGGATCTGCGGTGGACCTTGCTGGGCACAGCTCCCGGGGTGTGGGAGCGCCGGACGACGGCGCGCCGTGGTGGGGAGCCGCGGCGCCGCGACTGGTGGGTAACAAGGTAGTGGCACCCTGTGCCACTCGTAAAGACACCGGGTGTCATCAATTCAGGTGAATCAAATCCGCGTTCGAGCGCCCGCCAGCGGGTGCGCGAAGGGCCCGCACCGGATCGTCGGTACGGGCCCCTCGAACTGCTCTGACCTGCGGAAACGCTAGCTCTCAGGCGTGCCTGGCACTGCTCAGCGCGGCCCTGATGCTGTCCACCACGACGTCCAGCGGAGCGTCGGTCCGGGCCACTGTGATGAGTACCTCACCTCCGGGGCTGGCACTCAGTGCGCTCGCGGCCGCCTCCTCCAGGGGGGTCACACTGGCACCGGGTGCCACCAGGGACCCCCGCCGTCTCACCCCCGGTGCCGTGGAGGCCCAGAAGGTCCGCCGGATCACCTCGAAGGAGTGGTCCAGCTGCGCCTCCACGTCGCCCCGGCCGCCGGCCCTCAGCCAGCGCCGCAGCACGTGGTTGTGGGCCGCGACGACCGCCGCCGCCGACACCTCGGCCAGCATCGAGTCGTCCTCGCCGGCCCGCTGCCAGCCCGAGGGGATCTCGCCCCCGGTGTCGAACCGGCCCAGCAGGTAGCGGGTGAACAGCCGCTCGTACCGGGCGACCACGGCGATCTCCCGCTCGCGCAGCGCCGGCACCTGACGGATCAGCTGGTACCGGGCGACCGAGACCGCCGGGGTGGAGGCGTACATCCGCAGCACCTCCTTGATGCCGCGGCAGACCACGTCCAGCGGGTGCTCGTCGGACTCGGCGCTGGCCAGCAGGTCGGCCACCCGGACGAGGGTGTCGTCGTGGTCCGGGAAGATCGCCTCCTCCTTGGACCGGAAGTACCGGAAGAAGGTCCGCCGGGCCACGCCGGCGGCCGCGGCGATCTGGTCGACCGTGGTCTCCTCGTAGCCCTGCGAGGCGAAGAGCTCCATCGCCGCCGTGGCCAGGTCCTGACGCATCTGCTGGCGCTGCGCGGCCGCCCGGCGGTTGCCGGGATTCCCCTCGGCGCCGGTCCCGGACGGCCGGTCGGCGCCGCGCGGTCCGGCGGAGTGCTGCGGGGAGGCTGACTGAACCCGATCCATGCCCGGAACGCTACACGCCCCCGGCACCGGCGCCGCGGGCCTTCCCCGTCGTACCGGGGCGACCGGTCCGGTCACGGCCGGTCTCGGCCAGCGCGCCGACACCGCCCCGGGGCTCCAGCCGGTGCGCGGCGACCCGTACCCGGGCTGCCCCGGCAGGAGCGGCGCCGGGCTCGTCCCGGTGGGGCCCGTGCCCAGCGGCACGGCGCCCCCGACCGACGGCGTGGTCACCGGCGCGCGTGGTCGCGGAACCCGCGGCCGGTCTTGCGGCCCAGGCAGCCGGCCGCCACCAGGTGCTCCAGCAGCGGCGCCGCCGCCAGGCCCGGCTCGCGGAACTCCTGGTGCAGCACCTGCTCGATGGTCAGCGAGACGTCCAGGCCGACCACGTCCAGCAGCTCGAAGGGGCCCATCGGGTAGCCGCAGCCGAGCTTCATCGCGGTGTCGATGTCGTCCACCGTCGCGTAGTGCTCCTGCAGCATCCGCACGGCGTCGTTCAGGTACGGGAAGAGCAGCGCGTTCACGATGAACCCGGCCCGGTCGCCGCACTCCACCGGGTGCTTGCGCACCTTGGCGCAGATCTCCAGCGCCGTCGCGGTGACGTCCGGCGCGGTCAGCACGGTGGAGACCACCTCGACCAGCTTCATGGCCGGCGCGGGGTTGAAGAAGTGCAGGCCGATCACGTCCTGCGGCCGCGAGGTGGCCGCCGCGCAGCTGATCACCGGCAGCGAGGAGGTGGTGGTGGCGAGCACCGCGCCCGGCTTGACGATCTTGTCCAGGGTGGCGAACAGCTCGCGCTTGACCGCGAGGTCCTCGGCCACCGCCTCGACCACCAGGTCGACGTCGGCCAGCTCGGTGTACTGCCCGACCGGCGTCACCAGGGCCAGCGCCGCGTCGCGCTGCTCCTCGGAGAGCCGGCCCTTGGCCACCGAGCGCTCCAGCGACCTGGCCAGCTGCGCCTTGGCGCGCTCGGCCTTCTCCTGGCTGCGGGCGGCCAGCAGCACCGGGTACCCGGCCTTGGCGAACACCTCGACGATGCCGGTGGCCATCGTGCCGGAGCCGCAGACACCGACCCGGCGCACCTCCCGGCCGGGCGCCTTCGCCGCGGTGGCCCCGGTGGCGGCGCCGACCACCTTGGACGAGCCGGGCGCCTCGTAGGTGTAGAAGCCCCGGCCGGACTTGCGGCCCAGCAGTCCGGCGGAGACCAGCTGGCCGAGGATCGGCGCGGGTGCGTGCAGCCGGTCCCGGGACTGCTCGTACATGGCCTCCAGGACGGTCCGCGCGGTGTCCACGCCGATCAGGTCGAGCAGTGCCAGCGGTCCCATCGGCAGCCCGCAGCCGAGCCGCATCGCGGCGTCGATGTCCTCGCGGGTGGCGTACTTGGACTCGAACATCGCGGCGGCCTGGTTCAGGTACGCGAAGAGCAGCCCGTTCACCACGAAGCCGGCGCGGTCGCCCGCCGCCACCGGCTCCTTGCCGAGGTCGCGGGCGAACGCCGCGGCGTCCTCGGCGACCTGCGGGGCGGTCAGCACGGTGCGGACCACCTCGACCAGCTTCATGGTGTGCACCGGGTTGAAGAAGTGCAGGCCCAGCACGCGCTCCGGGCGCGCGGTGGCGGCGGCGATCCGGGTCACCGACAGCGCGGTGGTGCCGGTGGCCAGCACCGTCGCGGGCGGGCAGATCCGGTCCAGCTCGGCGAAGAGCTCCCGCTTCAGCTCCAGCTGCTCGGGGACCTCCTCGATCACCAGGTCCGCCGGGGCGGCGGCGTCGAGCGCGTGGCCGACCGAGATCCGCGCGAGCAGCGCGGCCCGGTCCTCGGCGGTGATCCGCTCGCGGGCGACGGCGTGCGCGGTGGCCTCCTCGATCCGGGCCAGGGCCCGGGCGGCGGAGTCCTCGGTGGCCTCGATGCCGATCACTCGGCGGCCGCTCTGCGCGACCGCCACCGCGACACCGGCACCCATCGTGCCGAGGCCGACCACGGCGACCGTGGGGAAGGGACGCTCCATCTGTCCTGACTCCTTGTCATAAGGGCCCGCGCGCGCTCCGGCGGACGCGCCGCCGGAGGAGGGTCCGCGCGCGGGGGCATGGGGAGATGACGGTTGCGGCCCACCGGCGCAGCCGCCGGTCCGCTCCGGCCGTGCTGCGGGTGTGCCGTGGTACTCAGGCGCTCGGGGTGAAGGAAGCGGCTCTGATACGAGGCGAGAATCCGGCCCGCCGCGACCCGCGGCTACGACCGGTGAAGACGCACCGCCCGCCGCCGGACCGTTCCGCGCGATCACGCGCCGGCCGGCGACCCCGTCGGTGCGGCTCCCGAAGCCCGACGGTGGTGCGTGCGGACACTGTAGCGAAGCTACTCGCCAGTAGGAAGGGGGCGGGCGCCACCGGATTCCCGGCCGCCCCGGGTCGCCGCCGGCCCGCGCCCGGGGCGGCCGGGTCCCGGGATCCGCGGCGGCCCGGTGTGCGGCCCGGGGTGCGACCCGCAGGAGTGAACGGGTGGACAGGCGTCCGCCGGAACCACCCGATAGGGGAATTCCCCCTGGTCGGCGGGCACGACAGCATGGCCGCATGAGCACCGGAGCCGTCTCCTCCGCCGGCCTCGCCGACCCGTCCGAGCCCACCCGGGGCGCGGCTCCCGCCGCCGCGTCCGGGCCCGCCGCCGCGCCCGACCCGTCCGCGGGCCCGGCGGCCGCCGTTGCCCTGCCGCCGCGGGCCGAGCGCGGCGAGCGGGCGCAGGCGGCCGTCGAGCGGCTGCGCCCGGCGGGGGTCGAGGCGGTCGCCGTCACCTGGGTGGACAACGCGGGCATCGCCCGGGTCAAGGCCGTCCCGCTGGACGGGCTGGTGCACGCCGCCGAGTGGGGTGTCGGCACGGCGCCCTGCTTCGACGTCTTCCTGGCCGACGACTCGATCGTCACCAGCCGGTCGGTCGGCGGGCCCACCGGCGACCTCCGGCTCTACCCGGACCTCGACCGGGTGGTCCCGCTGGCCGCCCAGCCCGGCTGGGCCTGGGCCCCGGGCGAGCGGTACACCCAGGCCGGCGCCCCGCACCCGGGCTGCCAGCGGCTGTTCGCCCGCCGGATGACGGCCGCCGCCGCCGAGCGCGGGATCACCGTCAAGGCCGGTATCGAGGTCGAGTGGGTGGTCGCGCTCGCCGGGCCGGCACAGGAGGAGCCCCGCTACCCGACCGACGGCCCGGCCTACGGCATGCAGCGTTTGACCGACCTCTGCGACTACCTGCGCGAGGTGCTGCACGCCCTCGGCGCGCAGGGCCTCGCCGTCCTGCAGATCCACCCCGAGTACGCGCCGGGCCAGTTCGAGGTGTCGGTCGCCCCGGAGGGGCCGGTCGAGGCCGCCGACACCTCCGTCCTGGTCCGCCAGACCGTCCGCGCCGTCTCCGCCCGGCACGGCCTGCGCGCCTCCTTCGCCCCGGTGGTCGAGGCCGGTTCGGTCGGCAACGGCGGCCACCTCCACCTCAGCCTCTGGCGGGACGGCCGGAACCTCGCCCGCGGCGGAGCCGGCCCGCACGGGCTGACGGCCGAGGCGGAGGGCTTCCTCGCCGGAGTGCTCGGCGCGCTGCCCGAGCTGCTGGTGCTCGGCTCCTCCAGCCCGGCCGGGTACCTGCGGCTGGTGCCCTCGCACTGGGCCGGCGCCTACCAGTGCTGGGGCCTGGAGAACCGGGAGGCGGCGCTGCGCCTGGTGACGGGTTCCACCGGGGAGCGCGCCACCGCGGCCAACGCCGAGATCAAGTGCTTCGACGCCACCGCCAACCCGTACCTGGCGATCGGCGGGGTGCTCGCCACCGGTCTCGCCGGGCTGGCGCAACGGCTCGCGCTCCCGCCCGAGTTCACCGGTGACCCGGCCGAGGCCGCGCCCGGCACGGTGCCCCGGCTCCCGGCGGGTCCGGGTGACGCGCTCGCGGCCTACCAGCAGTCGGCGGTGCTCCGCGAGGCGCTCGGCGAGCCGTTGTACGAGGCGGTGCTGGCCGTCCGCCGCAGCGAGAGCGAGCGCCACGCCTCGGCCACCCCGGAGCAGCTGGTCGCGGCCACCCGCTGGCGGTACTGACCGGTGCGCTCGCTGGAGGTGCCGGCGCTGGTCGACCACCACTGCCACAGCGTGGTGGTGGCCGACCTCGCCGACGGCGCGCTGGCCGGGCTGCTCACCGAGTCCGACCGCCCGCCCGCGCCCGGCACCACGCCGTTCGACAGCGCCCTCGGCCTGGCCGTGCGGCGCTGGTGCCCGCCCGCACTCGGGCTGCCCGTGCACGCCCCCGCCGCCGACTACCTGGCCCGGCGGGCGGAGCTGGGCGCCGCCGAGGCCACCCGGCGGCTGCTGGCGGCCGCCGGGCTGGACACCTGCCTGGTGGACACCGGCCTGGCCGAGGCGGCCGGCCACCCGCTGCTCCCGCTCAGCGAGTTCGCCGAGGCGGCCGGCGCCCGGGTGCGCGAGGTGGTCCGGCTGGAGTCCGTCGCCGAGACGGTCTCGACGTCGGCCGGGGCCTGGCCGGCTCTCGTCCGCGAGGCGCTGGCCGCGTCGGCGGCCGGCGCGGTGGCGGTCAAGTCGGTGGTGGCCTACCGGCACGGCCTGGCGGTACCGGCCGAGCGCCCCGCCCCGGCGGTGGTGGTGGCGGCCGCCGGGGAGTGGCTGCGCGCCGGGCGCGGCCGGCTGAGCCACCCCGTGCTGCTGCGCCACCTGCTCTGGACGGCCCTCGACGTCTGCGCCGAGCTCGGCCTGCCGCTCCAACTGCACACCGGGTTCGGCGATCCGGACCTCACCCTGCACCGGGCCGACCCGTCGCTGCTGACCGACTTCGTCCGGGCCGCCGAGCCGAGCGGCGTTCCGCTGGTGCTCCTGCACGGATATCCCTACCACCGGCAGGCGGCCTGGCTGGCCCAGGCCTTCCCGCTGGTGTACGCCGACCTCGGGCTGACGGCCTCCTACGTCGGGCCCCGGGTGGCCGCCGTACTCGGCGAGATGCTGGAGCTGGCGCCGTTCGGCAAGCTGCTCTTCTCCACCGACGCCTACGGATTGCCGGAGCTTTACCTGGTGGGCGCCGCCCAGTTCCGGCACGGCCTGGGCACCCTGCTGGACGGCTGGCGCGCGGACGGCGCCTGCTCGGCGGCCGACGGCCGCCACCTCGCCCGGCAGGTCGCGGCGGACAACGCCCGTCGCCTGTACCGGCTCTGAGCGGCGGGCGGGCGCGGTAGCGGCCCGGGCCGGCCGGCCGGTGGAGCGTCCGGCCCTGGTCGGCGCGGTGCGGGCGCCCCGGCGGCGGCCCCTGACCGGGTGCGCCGAGCGGCCCCGGTGGCCCGGGAATTGTGGATCGTCTACGCCCCGGTGAGGGAAAGCGCGCGCGGGCCGAATATTCACCGTATGGATTGACACCGAGTCGGATCGGCCGGAGCCACACCCCTCGGAAGTGGCCGAACGGTGTCGATTAGATGACTACCTCTTGCGGATTGCAACGCATGTTCACTAGCGTCCCGATCATTCCACTGCACCTGCCATCCGCAGCTGCACGACGACTCGGGAGGGCCAACCCCTATGAGTGTTCCTCGGATCAGCCGGACCCGGTACGCCGCAGTGGGCGTCGCCCTCGCCGCGGCCAGTGCCCTGGCACTGCCCGCCGGGACCGCCGTCGCCGCCTCCGGGGCCGAGCCGACCACCGGGCCGCTGCTGAGCTACGTCGTCAACACCCAGGCCAACCACGGCCAGGTGCAGAAGGTCGAGAAGGCCGTCACGACCCTCGGCGGCACCGTGGTGTACTCGTACGAGCAGATCGGCGTGGTGATCGCCCGCTCGACCGACACCCAGTTCGCCGCCAAGCTGCGGAAGGCGAAGGGCGTCCAGTCGGTCGGCACCAGCCGCACCAAGGGCATCACGGCCGCCGAGACGCAGAAGGCCGAGGTCGCCGCCGAGCCGGTCACCGCCGCCGCGGCCGGCCAGGAGCCCTACTGGGCCAACCAGTGGGACATGCGTCAGATCGGCGTGGACAAGGCCCACAAGCTCTCCCTGGGCAGCCGCAACGTGACCGTCGGCGTGCTGGACTCCGGCATCGACGGCACCCACGAGGACCTCGCCGCCAACGTCGACGCCTCGCAGTCGGTCTCCTGCATCGACGGCGGCAAGCCGAACACCGACTGGGCGGCCTGGCAGCCGGGCCCCGACGGCGACCACGGCACCCACGTGGCCGGCACCATAGCCGCGGCCAAGAACGGCAAGGGCATCGAGGGCATAGCCCCGAACGTCAAGCTGGCCGCCGTCAAGGTCGTCGACGACGGCGGGTTCATCTACCCGGAGTACGCGATCTGCGGCTTCGTCTGGGCCGGTGAGCACAAGTTCAAGGTGACCAACAACAGCTACTACGTCGACCCGTGGATGTTCAACTGCCAGAACGACGCGGACCAGGCGGCGATCACCACCGCCGTGCGCCGCGCGGTCGAGTTCTCGCAGCGCAAGGGCGTCCTCAACGTGGCCGCGGCGGGCAACGAGAACATCGACCTCGCCCACAAGACCGTGGACGTCAGCAGCCCGGACGACACCACCCCGGGCACCCGCCCGATCACCCAGGACTGCCTCAACCTGCCGACCGAGCTGGACGGCGTGGTCTCGGTCTCCTCGGTGGGCGTCAACGGTGACAAGTCGTACTACTCCAGCTACGGCAAGGACAAGGTGACCGTCGCCGCCCCCGGTGGCGACCGGCTCTACCAGATCCCGGACACCCCGGACAAGAACGGCCGCACCCTCTCCACCATCCCCGGCGGCCGCTACGGCTACATGCAGGGCACCTCGATGGCCTCCCCGCACGCGGCCGGCGTCCTGGCGCTGCTCGCCAGCACCTTCCCGTGGGCGAGCCCGGAGGAGCTGACCGAGCTGCTGACCAACCAGGCCGAGTCGCACGCCTGCCCCTCGGGCCCGTACAACCCGGGCGGCACCGGCACGTGGGCGGCCACCTGCGAGGGCGGCGCGGACGACAACGGCTTCTACGGCGCGGGCATCATCAACGCCGAGAAGGCGGTCCAGTGGTGGCGCTGACGCGCTGACCGCACGGTAGGCGCCGACGGCCCGAGCGGCCGGCGCTGATCGAACCAAGGGGTGGGGAGCGGGACTTCGGTCCCGCTCCCCACCCCTCACGGGTAGCGGGGCGCCCCGGCCCTCACTCGAAGTGGTGGTCCCAGACCGTCTCGACCGCCGGCTTGCCGTGCAGGTCCGGCACCTCCTGGAGCCAGGCGGGCCGGCCGGCCCGGCTGGCGGCGGCCCGCCGGCGCTCGGCCTCGCGCACCTGCTCGGGCGTGGCGAAGCCGTCCGGCAGCCAGTCGCGGGAGCGCGCCGCACGGGCGGCGAGGTGGGCGACGTAGGCGTGCCGCACCGCCGCCACCGAGTCGAAGCCGGGCTCGCCGGCCAGCCACGCGTCGGGGACGAGCGCCACGACCTCCTCCAGCAGCGCGGTGGTGACCAGCGGCCCGAGCTCATCGTCGGCCAGCGCGACGTCGGGGGCGTAGCCGCCGAGGGCGTGGGCGCTCAGGTCGTAGCGCTTGCCCACCGAGCCCGCGGCGCCGGACCAGCGGTGGTGGAAGACCAGCGCGGCGCCGTTGTCGATCAGCCAGAGCTTGCCGTGCCAGACCATCAGATTGGGGTTGTGCACGCTGCGGTCGACATTGCCGGTGAGCGCGTCCAGCCAGACCACCCGGCCGGCCTCGGCCGGCCCGACGGGGATCATGCCGGGCCTGAAGTCGCGGGCGCCGGGTAGCAGGTCCATCCCGAGGTTGAGTCCGCGGCTCGCCCGGAGGATGTCCTGGACCTCCGGGTCGGGCTCGGCGTCGGCGACCGCCGGGTCGAAGTCGACCAGCCGGAGTTCCGGCACCGGCAGGCCGAGCCGCCGGGCCAGTTCACCGACGATCACCTCGGCCACCAGGGCCTTGCGGCCCTGCGCGGCACCGATGAACTTGACCACGTAGGTGCCGAGGTCGTCGGTCTCCACGACGCCGGGGACGGAGCCGCCGGCCCGCAGCGGATCGACGTAGCGCACTGCTGTCACCTGATCGAGCACATCCGTCACCCTAACCCGTGCGCCTTCCGGGCCCGACCCGTTCAGCGGCTTTCCAGCGCCACCTCGCGCGCGTCCGCGAGCGCCTGCCGGACGGCGGCGGGGATGTCGGTGACCGGGAAGGCCACCCGGCGCACCACCCGGGTGCGGTCCAGCACGAGCACCGCCCGCTTCAGCCGCAGGCCCTGGCCGACGTGGAAGGTGGGCAGTCGCAGGGCGGCCGCCAGCCGGACGTCCAGGTCGGACAGGAGGGGGAAGGGGATCTCCTCCGCCGCCGCGAACTCCCGCTGTTCGTCGGGCCGTTGGGTGGACACCCCGCGCAGCGCCAGACCGGCCGCGCGGAACTCGGGGTACGCCTCGCGGAAGAGCCGGTTCTCCAGCGTGCAGCCGACCGCGCCGGGGATGTCGCCCCAGCCCGGCGGCAGTGGCCCGGGGCGGCCGGTGGCCGGGTAGCAGAACAGCACCGTGGCGCCGGCCGCCGGATCGACCGGGTCCAGCTCGCCGCCGGTGTGCGCGGGCAGGGTGAGCGCCGGCAGCCGGGTGCCGGGCAGCGCCGCCAGCCGGGCGGCCTCCGCGCTGTCGGGCGCGGCCGAGCCGGAGAGCGCGCCGTCGCCGAGCAGCCAGCGGTCCGCCCAGTCCTGCATCGCGACCAGGACCGGCAGCAGCGCCCGGCCGGCCTCGGTGAGCCGGTACTCGTGGCGCACCGGGGCGCTCTGGTACGGCACCCGGACCAGCACGCCTGCCTCGGTCAGGTGGCCGAGCCGCTCGGTGAGGACCTTCCGGGAGATGCCCAGCTCGTGCTGGAGCTCGTCGAAGCGCAGCAGGCCGCGCGCCGACTCGCGGACGATCAGGATGCTCCACCAGTCGCCGATCACGGCCGCCGACTGGGCGATCGCGCAGGTGGCGTCCCGCGCGGGTACCTCTTTGAGCACCGTCGCTCCTCTCACGTCCAGGACGGTCCATCCTCGCACCCCCTTGCGAGTTCCGAAAGGGAACTTGTAAGTTCCTGATGAAAACTCACGCGGAACGAGTGCGCCTGAGGACGAACGAGAACGAATGGGGGAGCAGATGTCCGTCGCCTGGGCGACGCTGCGCCGCACCTGGACGATGACCTTCCGGGCCTACCCGTGGTCCTACGCCGTCGGCTGTCTGCTGATCGGCGTCTTCACCCTCGGCCTGTCCTACCTGGGCCTGCACGCCATCGGCGGCGGCTCGGTGGCCGAGGACTTCACCGCCCGCACCGGAGGCGCCGACTACCTCGGCTACATCGCGATCGGCGCGGCCGGCTACATGTTCACCGTCCGGATGCTGCTCTGGAGCAGCAAGGCGCTGATCACCGAGCAGCGCCAGGGCACCCTGGGCGCGCTGCTGATCGCCCCCGCCGGGCGGCTGCCCTACCTGCTCGGCTTCACCGGGTTCGCGCTGCTCAACACCGCCGTCGAGGTCGGCCTGCTCGGCGGGTTCGCCGCGGCGCTCGGCGTCACGCTGCCCGCCTGGCACCCGCTCGCCGCCCTCGCCGGGCTGCTCGCGCTCAGCGCCGCCGTCTTCGCCGTCGCGGTGCTGCTCGGCGCGCTGATGATCGTCGCCGGCGAGGCGCACATCTCGCAGAACACCGTCTTCCTCGCCGTCTCGCTGCTCTGCGGCATCACCTTCCCCAACAGCTACCTGCCGGTGCCCGCCCGGTGGCTGGCCGAGCTGCTGCCCGTCACCTCCGCGATGGACGTGCTGCGCGGCGCGCTCGGCCGGGGGCAGCCGCTCACCGAGCTCACCGCGCGGCTGGTGACCTGCCTCGCCCTCAGCCTGGGCTACCTGCTGCTCGGTCTGCGGCTGCTGCCCGCCGCCGAGCGCCGAGCCGCCGAGCGGAGCTTCTGAACCGCCTCCGAACGGAGCCCCCGACGCATGGACCACCCGAACCGGAGCCAGTGACATGATCCGCACCACCGCCCTGCGCAAGACCTTCCGCAGCCGGGAGAAGGGCCTCTTCGGCCCGCGCGCCGTGAAGACCGCCGTCGACGGCCTCGACCTGGAGATCCCGGCCGGCCGGGTCACCGGACTGCTCGGCCTCAACGGCGCGGGCAAGACCTCCACCATCAAGATCCTCGCCACCCTGCTCCGTCCCACCTCCGGCACCGTCACCCTGGACGGCCTCGACCTGGTCGAGCACGCCCGCGCGGCCCGGCGCCGGATCAACCTGATCGCCGGCGGCGAGCGGATGGTCTACGGCAAGCTCACCGGCGCCGAGAACCTCCGCTACTTCGGCCACCTCTACGACGTCCCCGGCGCGGTCCTGCGCCCCCGGATCGGCGAACTCCTGGAGCTGGTCGGCCTCACCGGAGCCGCCGACACCCCGGTCGAGCGGTACTCGCGCGGCATGACCCAGCGGCTCTCGATCGCCCGCGGCCTGATCAACGACCCGGCCTACCTGCTGCTTGACGAGCCCACCCTCGGCCTGGACGCGCCGATCGCCCGGGACCTGCGCCGGGTGGTCGCCGCCCTCGCCGCCGAGGGGCGCGGCGTGCTGCTCACCTCGCACTACCTGACCGAGGTCGAGGAGCTGTGCGGGCACGTCTACGTGATCTCCGGCGGGCGCCACCTCGCCGCCGGCAGCCCGGCCGAGCTCAAGGCCGCGACCGGCAGCCACCGCAGCGTCCGGGTCACCGTCACCAATCCCTCTCCCGAACTGGAGGCCGCCGTGGCCGACTTCGCGCTCCGCCTCGGTGTCCGCGCCGAGCTCGGGGCCACCGGGCAGGGCGGCCTGCTGGTCACCGTCCGCCATCCCGAGGACGTGGCCGGCCCGCTGGCGGGGGCGATCGTCGCCGCCGGCGGGTCGATCGGCGGGCTGGAGGTCACCGAGGCCACCCTGGAGGACGCCGTCCTGGCGCTCACCGACACCGCCCCGGCGCCCGCCGGCGCCCCCTCGGAGGTGGCCGCGTGACCGGCCCGTCGACCCGGCCGGCGCACCCCGCGCCGCCCTCCGTCGAGCTGCTGCTGCTCGCCGCGGCCGACCGGGGCGCCCGGCCGCCCCACCCCGTCGGCCGCATCCTCCCGCCACCCCGCCCGGGCACCCGCCGCCCGCCCCGCCCGGACGGCGACCGCCTCGCCACCCGGCCGCTGCGGCACGCCGGCAAGGTGTTCGCCGCCGAGGCGCTGAAGCAGCACCGCACGCTCTTCGGCCAGCCGCTGGTGCTCGCCTCGATGCTGGTCTGGCCGGTGCTCCAACTGGCCGCCACCTACTACACGCTGCACCCGATCGCCGCCGGCTCGGCCGCCGCCGCCCGCTGGCCGCTCGCCGCCGACCCGGCCAAGCTGCTCGGCTTCCTCGCGACCGGTGCGCTGGCCTGGGCGTTCTTCTTCTCGCTCGTCCAGTCCGCGTGGAACTTCGCCTACGAGCGCACCACCGGCACGCTGGAGCTGCTCTTCCTCTCGCCCGCCGACCGGCTGGTCCTGATGCTGGCCAACGGCGCCGGCGCACTGCTGCAGAACGCCTGGCTGCTCACCTGCTTCCTGGGCGCCGCCGCCTTCGGCTTCGGCAGCCTGGACGTCGCCGGGCCCTGGGTCTACCCGGTGGTGCTCCTCGCCCTGCTGCTGCCCGCGGTGGCCTGGGGCGCGCTGCTCAACAGTCTGATGGTGTTCTCGCGCGACTCCACCTTCGTCTACACCGTGCTGGACGATCCGATGTGGTTCGTCGCCGGGGTCCGGCTGCCGGTCTTCGCGCTGCCCGGGGTGCTGCGGATGCTCGGCGCGGCGCTGCCGCTGACCGGCAGCCTGGCCGTGGTCCGCGGCGCGCTGCTGGAGCGGGAGGGGGTCGGCGAACTCGCCCCCGGGCTCGGCCGGCTGGCCGTGCTCTGCGTGCTGCTGCTGGCGGGCGCGGCACTGGCGCTGCGCCTCGGCGAGGCGCGGGCGCAGCGGACGGGGGGCCTGCGCCTGTCCTGAGCCCGGCCCGGCGCGCCACGGCCGGCCGGGACGCGGTGCCACCCCGAGCCCCTGCACCGTCCCGGGCCGTGCGCTGTGGTTGGCTAGCCGGTGAAACCGGACGTACCAGACGAGGAGAGCACGGTCATGGGACAGGTACAGGCCACCACCGAGCGGGTCTACGAGGCGGCCCCCGAGCGGGTCTACGAGGCGCTGGCCGACTACCAGGTGACCCGCCCCAAGCTGCTGCCGGCGCAGTACAGCGAGTACGAGGTCCGGGTCGGCGGCACCGGCGCGGGCACCCAGGTGCACTGGCGGCTCCAGGCCACCGAGAAGCGGGTGCGGGACTGCCTGTTCACCGTCTCGGCGCCGACGCCGGACCAACTGGTGGAGAAGGACGCCAACTCCAGCATGGTGATCACCTGGACGGTCGCCGCGGCCGGTGAGGGCCGGTCGAAGGTCACCGTCTCGGCCACCTGGCAGGGTGCGGGCGGCATCGGCGGCTTCTTCGAGCGCACCTTCGCGCCGAAGGGCCTGAACCGGATCCACGACCAGATCCTGGCCAACCTGGCGGCCGAGGTCCGCTGAGACCGGGCGCGTCCGGGCCGGCCGGGGAGGGCCGCCGGCCGCCGCCCCGGGCGCCGGACCAGCAAGAAGATTCGACGGCCTCGCCCACCCGTACGACAAGCAAGCCGTACGGGTGGACGGCCGCCACCTGCGGGTGACGACGGCTCCCGGGCACGGCGGAGCCACCCTAGGCTCGCCGCCGTGCATATGACGATCCTTCACATTTCGCAGCCCGTCGACGGCGGGGTCGCCCGCGTCGTCGTCGACCTGGTCCGCGGCCAGCGCGAGGCCGGCCACCGGGTCCTGGTCGCCTGCCCGCGCGGCGGCCGGCTGGCCGAGGAGGCCGCCGCCGCCGGGGCGCTGGTCCAGGACTGGCCCGCCCGCCGCTCGCCCGGCCCGTCCGTCGCCGCCGAGGCGTGGCGGCTGCGCCGGATCGTCCGCGCCGCCGCGCCCGACATGGTCCACCTGCACAGCGCCAAGGCCGGACTGGCGGGCCGGCTGGCCATCCGGGGCGCGATGCCGACCGTGTTCCAGCCGCACGCCTGGTCGTTCGCCGCCGTGGACGGCGCGCTGGCCGCGGCCACCCTGCGCTGGGAGCGCTACGCGACCCGCTGGGCGCACCGCCTGCTCTGCGTCAGCGTCCAGGAGCGGGCGGACGGCGTCGCCGCGGGCCTGCACGCCGACTGGGCGGTGGTGCCCAACGGTGTGGACGTGCGCCACTACGCGCCCGCCGACCGCCGGGCCGCCCGGATCGCGCTCGGCCTCGACCTCGACGCGCCGCTGGCGGTCTGCGTGGGCCGGCTCTGCCGCCAGAAGGGCCAGGACGTGCTGCTCGACGCGTGGCCCGAGGTGCTGCGGCTGGTGCCGCAGGCCCGGCTGGCCCTGGTCGGCACCGGTCCGGAGGAGGCCCGGCTGGCCGCCGCCGTCCGGGAGTCGGCCGAACCGTCCCGGATCCGGCTGGCCGGGGAGGTGCCGGATCCGCGGCCGTGGCTGGCGGCGGCCGATCTGGTGGTGCTGCCCTCGCGCTGGGAGGGGATGGCGCTGGCGCCGCTGGAGGCGATGGCGGCGGGCCGGCCGGTCCTGTTGACGGACGTGCCCGGAGCCCGTGAATGCCTGCCTCCGACCGAGCGGAAGTGCGCGGTCGTGCCGCCCGAGGACGCCGCCGCGCTCGCCACCCGAATGGCCGAAGCATTGTCCGACCCGATCGAGTGCGAGCGACGCGGTGCGCGCCTGCGCGAGCACGCCGTGGCGCGCCATGACGTGCGATCGGTGGTCGAACAGGTGGACGCGCTCTACCGCGATCTACTGGGCGCCGGGCCGGCGGCCGGACGCCGCCGTGCCCGTGTCCCAGAGCGGATCTGATCGTTTCACATGCCGTGAATGCCCTCCGCTGGGAGCTGTCGTATTCGCACCCTCAACCGGTTTGTGGGCGAGGGGTGAAATCGGAAATACCTATTAATGGGCGGCTGGAATGAAATGGCAAGTCAACTTCCAGCATCCAGGGCCACGTTCGGTACTGTCTGATTTTGCCTGCTTCATTTCGATTTCACGCCGGGAATTCGCGAGAGAACCGAAAGCCGCCAGCGGCAGCAGGTGCAGTCAGGACCGCGCCCACCGGGCCGGGACGGCCGCCCCGGGCCAACCGGTGCCGGGCCGCCGTCACCCCGGGCACACAGCAGGGGAGTTCGTGCGCTGATGACCATTGACCACGACAGCGTGCCACGGCCCGGTCGGCCCCTGTCCGGCCCGCGCCGGCCCGCCACCGGACTGCTCGACCGCCCCGCCAGGTCCGCACAGACCCGCAGCACCCCGGCGCTCCGCCGCCACCGCCGACCGGTCCGCTCCCGGCTCGCCCTGCCCGTCACCCTGGCCGCCGTCGACGCCTTCGCCCTGTGCACCGCCACCGGGCTCGCCAACCGGGCCCTCGACCCCGCAGTCCGGGTCGATCCGCTGCTGGGCGTGGCCGCCCTGCTCCCGCTGCTGCTCCTGCTCAACCTGGCCGGCGGCCTCTACCGGGCCCGGCTCACCCTCTCCGTCCTCGACGAGCTCCCCGCGCTGACCGTCCGGGCCGTCGTGGCCACCGCCTTCGCCGTCACCCTGGCCGGCTGCCTGGACGGCCGCTGGCCCGACACCGGCCCCGCCACCCCGGCCCGGCTGACCGCGCTGCTCGGCGCCCAGCTGCTGCTCGCCGTCTGCGGCCGGACGCTGCTCTTCCACCTGGTCCGCCGGATCCGCCGCAGCCGGCCCAGCCCCGTACTGGTCCTCGGCGCCGGCCGGCTCGGCCGCCGGGTCGCCGAGGCCCTCAGGGAGCGCGGCGAGTACGGCATGCGCCCGGTCGGCTTCCTCGACCCGGACCCGCCGCTGCTGGCCGGCGACACCGACCTGCCGGTGCTCGGCGGCCGCGAGGTGCTGGAGCGCGAGGTCCGCCGCCACCGGATCCACCACGTCGTCGCCACCGCGGGCGCCGCCGACGAGGCCGAGACCGCCGCCGCCCTGCGCGACGCCGCCCGGCTCGGCTGCCAGGTCTGGCTGGTGCCCGCGCTGCGCGAGTACGGCTCCCTGGAGAACGGCCACTCGACCGGCGGCGACCACCTCTGGGGCTTCCCCTGCCTGAAGGTGGACCGCCCGGCGATGCGCCGCCCCGGCTGGGCCGCCAAGCGCGCCCTGGACGTCACCGCCGCCGGCCTCGGCCTGCTCGCCCTCGCCCCCGTACTCGCCCTGTGCGCGCTCGCCGTCCGCTTCGACACCGGCCCCGGCGTGCTCTTCCGCCAGCAGCGCACCGGGCTGGACGGCCGGGTCTTCACCGTCCTCAAGTTCCGCACCCTGCGCCCCAGCAACGAGCACGAGTCGGCGACCCGCTGGAACATCTCCCAGGACCACCGGATGGGCGCCGTCGGCAAGCTGATGCGCCGCAGCTCCCTGGACGAGCTGCCGCAACTGTGGAACGTGCTGCGCGGCGACATGAGCCTGGTCGGCCCGCGCCCCGAGCGCCCCTACTTCGTCATGCGGTTCAGCCAGGCCTACCCCGAGTACGCGGACCGCCACCGCGTCCCGGTCGGCCTCACCGGCCTCGCCCAGGTCAACGGCCTGCGCGGGGACACCTCCATCGAGGACCGGGCCCGCTTCGACAACCGCTACATCGAGAGCTGGAGCCTCTGGCAGGACGTCAAGATCCTGTGCCGCACCGCGGCCCTGATGCTCCACCCGGACGGAAGCTGACCAGCGTGGCCCTCACCCTCGATCTCGTCCCGACGCCCGCCCGGGCGTTACACCGGACGGTCGCGGCGCTCGCCGCCCGGCCCAGCCTGCTCGCCGCCGCCACCGTGCTGCTGGTCTGCGTCCCCACCGGAGAGAAGGACGTCACCGCCGCCGTCCACGTCACCGCCGCCGACCTCGCCTCGCTGGCCCTGGTCGCGGTCACCGCCGTCGAGCTGCTGCGCGGCCGCACCCCCGCGATCGGCCGGACCGCCGCCGTGCAGTTCGGCGTGATCGTGTTCGCCGCCGCCGTCGCCACCGTCGGCTCGATCGACCCGGCCGCCAGCCTCACCGGCTTCGTCCGGCTCACCCAGGTCTTCGTCCTGGTGCCCGCCGCCGTCCTCTGCTCGCTGCGCGACCGCACCGACCGGCGGCTGGTGCTCGGCTCCTTCGTCGCCGCCGCGCTGGTCCAGGGCGTGGTCGGCGCCCACCAGTACCTCACCGGGACGGGCGCCTCCTACACCGGCCGGCCGATCCGCGCCGTCGGCACCTTCGGCGCGCTCGACATCATGGCGATGTCCACCGTGGTCAGCTACGGCCTGCTCGCGGCCCTCGCGCTGGGGCTCGCCGAGCGAGGCCCGGCCGGCCGGCCGAAGCTGCGCCGGGCGATGTTCGCGGCCGCGGCCTTCCTGGCCTTCCCGCTCGCCGTCTCGTTCAGCCGCGGCAGCTGGATCGCCACCGGCGCCGCCGCCGCCGTCCTGCTGCTGCGGGCCGACGCCCGGCTGGCGGTCCGCAGCGCCGTCCTCGGCCTGGCCGCCGCCGTCGTGCTGATCGGCGGCCTCGGCCTCGGGGCCTCCGGCGTCACCGCCCGGATCAGCTCCATCGGCTCCGTCTCGGCCGCCCCCGACCAGTCGGTGTCCGACCGCTACGACCTCTGGTCCACCGCCGGGCGTATCTGGCAGGACCACCCGGTCAGCGGCGCCGGCCCCAAGGCCTTCCAGCAACTGCGCGACAGCAACGCCCCGTTGCGGCTCTCCTCGGGCAGCGACGCGGCCGACGCCACCATCGGATTCCAGCGCGAACCGCTGCTCTCCCCGCACAACATGTACCTCCTGGTCCTCAGCGAGCAGGGGCTGATCGGCATCGTCGCCTACGCCGCGCTGTTCCTCGGTCTGCTGATCGGGTGCCTGCGCCGGGCCCGGGGCAGCGGCCTCGCGGCGCTCGCCCTGCTGGTCTGGGTCCTGGTCGACTTCCTCTACGCGGACATCGGCGGCACCACCACCGTGCTGACCTCCGTCGTCCTCGGCCTCGCCGCCCGGACCGCCGCCGGCGCCACACCGGAGGCGACCCCCCGATGACCACCGACCGGCCGACCGCGCTCACCCCGACGCTGCCGGCCCCCCGCTCCGCACCCGCCGCCGAGACCACGGCGGCCTCCCGGCGCGGCTTCCTCGCCAAGGCCTTCGGCATCACCGCCGTGCTCAGCGCCGCCGGCTCCGCCCTCGGCCTGCTCCGCGACCTGCTGCTGGCCCGCTACTTCGGCGCCAACCAGGGCACCGACGCGTTCCTGGTCGCCTGGACCGTCCCGGAGACCGCCGCACCGCTGCTGATCGAGGACGCCATGTCCTTCCTCATGGTGCCCGCCTTCGCCCTGGCCCTGGTCCTGCGGGAGGAGCACCCCGACGGGCCCGACCCGGTCCGCCAGCTGGTCCGCGCGACCCTGCCCTGGCTGCTGCTGGCGCTCACCGCGCTCTCGCTCGGCGTCGCGCTCGGCGCCCCCCAGCTGGTCGACCTGCTCGCCCCCGGCCTGGCCGACCCCGGGCTCGCCGTCACCTGCACCCGGATCACCGCCTGCACCGTGCTGCCCTTCGGCGTGGCCGGCTACCTCGCCGCCGCACTCCGGGCGCACCACAGCTTCACCGCCCCGGCCGGCATCTACGTCGCCTACAACGTCGGCATCCTCGGCGTCCTGCTCAGCTGCCAGGCGCTCTGGGGCGTCCGCTCCGCCGCGATCGGCGTCGCCCTCGGCAGCCTGCTGATGGCCGGTCTGCTGGTCGTCCCGTTCCTGCGCCGGCTGCGGTCCGGCCGCGCCGCCGCGGGCCGCCGGGCCCGCCCCGCACTCGTGCTGATCCCGCTCGCGCTGCTGCCGGTGGCCGCCTTCACGCTCACCCGGCAGGCTCAGGTCTTCATCGAGCGCTTCCTCGGCTCCGCGCTGCCGCCCGGCACCATCTCGCACCTCAACTACGCCGCCAAGGTCTCCCAACTGGCCATGACGGCGGCCATCCTGATCTGCACGGTGACCTTCCCGCTGGTCGCCCGGGCGCTCGCCGCCGGGGACCTCACCGCCGCCCGCGACCGGGTCGAGAAGGACCTCGGCCAGGCGGCCGCGGTCGTCCTGTTCGGCACCGCCTTCCTGCTGGCCTGCGCCCCCTCGGTGGTCGCCCTGCTCTTCCAGCGCGGCGCCTTCGGCGCCCAGGACACCGCCGCCACCGCGGCCGTCATCCGCGTCTACAGCTTCGGACTGCCCGCGCAGGCGCTGATCGGCGTGATGATCCGCCCCTACTTCTCGCTCCGCCCGGTGGTCCGCCGCGCCGGCGACCCGAGCACCGACGACGGCGGCCGCCGGCTGCTCGACTGGTACCCGGCCGCCGCCATGGTGCTCGGCCTGGTCGTCACCGTCGCCGTCGGCCTGCTCGCCACGCCCCGCTTCGGCGCCCTCGGCCTGGCCGCCGGGAACGCGGCCGGCATCACCACCACCGCGGCGCTGCTGCTGCGCGGGCTCGTCCTGCGCGGCATCGCGCTGCGCCTGCGGCTGGTCCTCGGCGGCCACGCCCGGTTGCTGGCCGCCGCCGCCGGGGCGGCCGTCCTCGGCACCCCCGCCGCCGGACTCCCCGCCGACCCCCTGCTCTCGACGCTGCTCGGGGGCCTCACCGTGGCGCTCGCCTTCGCCGCCCTCGGCACCGGTCTCGGTGCCCGCGAGGTGCGCGGACCGGTCCTCGCCGTCGTCCGGGCCCTGTGCCCGCCATCCGTTGCCGATGAAGGGAAGCCTCCCCATGGACGCTGAACGGGGATCCGTACGGTCGGTGCTGTCGGGCGTACGCCGCTCCGGCGCGCCGGCGGCAGCCGGTCCACGGACCGAGGTGCCGCGCGCCGAGGGCCGCCGCCCGGAGGCACAGCTGCCCCGAAGTCGCCGACCCGCCACCCGGGCACCCGTCCAGGAGGCCACCTCGCCGTGGATCCTGATGTACCACTCGGTGGCCGTCGAGGAGGACGACCCGTACCAGCTGACCGTCAGCCCGGAGCGCTTCGCCGAGCAGATCGCCTGGCTGCACCGGCGCGGCCGGCGCGGCGTCTCGGTCCGCGAGCTGATGCGGGCCAGGGCCGCCGGCCGGGCCGACAACATGGTCGGCCTGACCTTCGACGACGGCTACGCGGACTTCGGCCGCTTCGCCGTACCGATTCTGCAGGCGTACGGGTTCACCGCGACCGCCTACGTGGTCGCCGACCTGCTGGGCCGGGCCAACGACTGGGACGTCAAGGGCCCGCGCAAGAAGCTGCTCACCGTCCAGGAGGTCACCGAACTCGCGGCCGCCGGCTGGGAGATCGGCTCCCACGGCCTCGGCCACCAGGCCCTGCCCGGCCTGCCCGCCGACGTCCTGGCCACCCAGACCCGGGAGAGCCGGCGCGTGCTGGAGGAGGTCGTCGGCGGTCCGGTCACCGGCTTCTGCTACCCGTACGGCGCCGTCGACCTGCCCGCCACGCTGGCCGTGCGCGACGCCGGCTACGACTACGCCTGCGCCATCGCGCACTCCCCGCTCACCGGCCGCTACGCGCTGCCCCGCTGCTACGTCGGCGACCGCGACGGCGCCTGGCGGCTGCGCGCCAAGCGCGGCCGCCTCCGCCTCCGCGACACCGTCACCGAGCTGCGCCGCAACCGCCTCGCGGCACGCTCCGCGTCGAAGGGCCGGGCCGGCGCCGAGCGCGAGGAGCCGCAGGGGAGCGCCGGGGCCCGGAGCACCGCGGGCGGGTCCGAGCGCCCCGCCGGGGAGCGTGCGGGCCGGCGGGGGGCCGACCGGTGAGGGTGCTGCACATCGTCACCGGTCTCGCCTCCGGCGGCGCCGAGCGCCAGCTCCAGCTGCTGCTGCGCCACCTGCCCGCGCACCAGCACTGCGAGGTGGTCGCGCTGACCACCCCCGGCACGGTGGCCACCGCGCTGCGCGCCGAGGGCGTCACCGTCCACCACCTGGCGATGCGCGGCAACCGCGACGTCGGCGCGCTGCCCCGGCTGGTCCGGCTGATCCGGTCCGGCCGCTACGACCTCGTCCACACCCACCTCTACCGGGCCGGCCTGTACGGGCGGCTGGCCGCCCGGCTGGCCGGCGTCCGGGCGGTGGTGGCCACCGAGCACTCGCTGCACGCGGGGGTGATCGAGGGCCGCCCGGTCACCCGCGGCGTCAAGGGTCTCTACCTGGCGGCCGAGCGCCTGGGCACCACCACCGTCGCGGTGTCCCGGCAGGTCGCCCAGACCCTGCACGCCTGGGGCGTGCCGCCGGGCCGGGTCGAGCTGATCCCCAACGGCATCGACGCCGCCCGCTACCGCCGTCCGGACGCCGACCGGGCCGCGGCCCGGCACCGGCTGCGCGCCGACCTCGGCCTCCCGGCGGCGAGCTGGGTGGTCGGCGGGGTCGGCCGGCTGGTGCCCGGCAAGCGGTTCCACGTCCTGCTGGAGGCGCTCGCCGGCCTCGACCCGGCCGCCCGGCTGGTGCTGGTCGGCGAGGGCCCCGAACGCGGCGCCCTGGAGCGGCGGGCCGCCGAACTCGGCGTCCGCGACCGCCTGGTCCTCACCGGCGAGCGCGACGACGTCCCCGACCTGCTGGCCGCGCTGGACGTGCTGGCCGCCCCCTCGACCGCGGAGACCTTCGGCCTCGGCGTCCTGGAGGGCCTGGCGGCCGGCCTGCCGGTCCGCCACAGCGCCTGTCCGGCCCTGGACGAACTCCCGCCGGCCGCCGCTCCGCAGGCCCGCCGGATCCCCTCCGACGCCGCCGCCTACACCACCGCGCTGCGCGAGCTGCGCCACCTCAACGACCACAGCCCCGAGCCCCTGCCCCGGCCCCCGGCGGTCGGCCACTACGACATCGTCCGGGTGGCCGCCGACCTCGGCGCCCTCTACGACCGCCTGGCACCCGCTTGAGCCGCCGGCAGCCGCCGAACCCCCGGGCCGCCGGCCGGGCGGCCCCCATATCCAAGGAGCACCCCATGTCCGAACCGCGCCGAAGCGTCCGCAGCCTGGCCCGCCGCTGGTGGCCGGTGGTCCTCGCGGTGCCGCTGGGCGCCGCCGCCGGCGCCGGGTACGCCGTCGTCGCGCACCCCTCGTACGCCGCCAACTCCTATGTGATCGTGGTGCCGGAGAACCAGGGGGAGAGCGCCTCGGCGATCAACTTCGCCCAGGCGTACGGCCGGCTGGCCGGTCAGCCCCAGGTGCTCGCGGCCGCCGCCGCCGAGACCGGGCACAGCCGCACCGAACTGGAGACCCTGGTGCACGGCACCACCTCCCCGGACGCCCCGATGATCGAGATCACCGGCACCGGCGCGCGGCCCCGGGAGGCGGTGCTGGCCGCCGACGCGGTCGCCCGGTCGCTGGTCGCCTTCGCCAACACCAGCAGCAAGGAGACCGGCGTCCGGCTGGTCCCGCTGGCCCCCGCCGCCGAGCCCGACAAGCCGACCACGCCGTCCGCGCAGCTGGACGTCGCGGTCGGCGCCGCCGCCGGGGTGCTGATCGGCGCGCTGGTCATGATGACCCGCCGCCGGGGCGGTGAGGCCGGTCCGGCCGCCGTGGCGACGCCCGGCACGGAGCCCGCCGCCCCGGCCACCCCGCGCCCGCGCGCCGAGGAGGCCCCGACGGCCGAGGCCCCGGCCCCGGCCGAACCGGCCGCGGCGGAGCGGCCCGGCACCGGGCAGGCCGTCCCCGAGCAGGCCGCCCCGGCGCAGCCCACGAGCGGGAAGGCGGCCGGCGGGAAGTCGCCCGCCGAGAAGGCCCCGGCCAAGGAGAAGAGCGCCGCCGGGAGCGGTCGATGAGCACCGAGGCGCCGGCCACCACCGGTTTCCCCGCCCAGGCCGGCGCGCCCCGCTGGACCACCGAGCTGCACCGCGAGGACGATGCCCTGGACGTCCTCGCCGAGGAGTGGGACGACCTGGTCACCCGCTGCCGGACGGCCACCTTCTTCCAGGCCGCGGTCTGGCAGCGCTCCTGGTGGCGCCAGTACGGCCGCCCGGGCGACCTGCTGGTCCTGCTGGTCCGCCGGAACGGCCGGCTGGTCGGCGCGGGAGCGTTCCGGCGGCGCCCCGGCCCGCTCGGCGGGCTGACCGGCCTCGGCGACGGGCTGATCGACTTCACCGACATCCTGCTCGACGACTCCTGCGCCGATCGCGCGGCGGCCGAGTTCGCCGCGGCCCTGCCGCTCACCCGCCCCTGGCACAGCCTGGAGCTGCGCGAGGTGCACCCCGAGGCGGCCGTCCAGCGGGTCTTCGAGCAGTGGCGGGGCCGGCGGCGCCGGTTCGGCGACTCGCTCTGCCAGTACCTGCCGGCCGTCCCGATGGAGCAGTTGCTCAAGCGGGTGCCCGGCAAGACCGCCCAGCGCAGCCGGGTGAAGCTCCGCAAGATCGCCGAGGCCGGGGTCGAGGTCCGTTCGACGCCCCCGGAGGAGGTGCCCGAGGCCCTGGAGGGGCTGCTCCGACTGCACTTCGAGCAGTGGCACGAGCGCGGCGTCACCCCGGAGCACCGCACCGGGCGGTTCGCCCGGCACCTCGCCGAGTCCACCACCGGCCTGGTCGCCACCGGCCGCGCCGCGGTGCACCAGTACTGGCTGGACGGCGAGCTGGTCGCGGTGAACCTGCTGCTGCTCTGCCCGTCCTTCGGCGGTCTCTACCTGTACGGCGCGCACCCCCGGCTGCGCGAGCGCCTGGACATCGCCGGTCTGCTGTTCGGGGCGGCGCTGGACGCGACGGTCGACGCCGGGATCCCGCTGCTCAGCCTGTTGCGCGGCCAGGAGCCCTACAAGCAGCGCTGGCGGCCGGACCAGCTGTTCAACCAGCGGCTGCTGTTCGGTCCGCGCGGGCCGGCGCCGGCGGCCGCCGCCCGGGCCGGCTCGGTCCGGGCCCGGCAGGTCGCGGTGCACGTCCTGCGCACCCGGCTGCCGAGGCTCAAGGAGGCGCTGGCGGCCCGCCGGCGGAGCTGAGCCCCGCCCCGCCTGCGGGGCCGGCCGCCCGCCTTCAGCGCCGGGCCGGCAGCCCGCCCGGCGCGGGTGCGGCGGACGGTGAGGGCGGCGTGGCGGGCGAGGGGGACGGTGGCGCGGACGGCGAGGCCGGTGCGGAGGGGGTTCCGGAGGCGGCCGCGGCCGGCGAGGCGCCCGGCGAGCCCGACCCGGCGGCCCCCGGCTGCGGGGTGACCGCCGGCGGTGCCGGCACAGCGGTGACCGGGGCCCCCTGGGACCCGGCCATCAGCTGCTTGAACCGGCTGCTGGAGCGCGGGTTCTGCGCGCACTGCCAGAACCCGTGCGGGCAGTAGTCGGTGACCGTCTGGTAGCTGGTGTCGTGGGTGCGGATCCACTCCACCATCCGCTGCACGAACTCCGGGTTGTCGCCGTTGCGGAACAGCCCCCACTCCGGGTACGAGACCGGCTTGCCGCGCTTGGCGGCGAACTCGACCTGGTCCTGCAGCCCGTACGGCTCGCGGACGTAGTCGTCGAAGGTGGCGCCGGCGGGCTGGTCGTAGCTGTCCATGCCGATGATGTCGACCACGTCGTCGCCGGGGTAGCACTTGGTCCACGGGATCGCGTCCAGCCCCCGGTTGGGGGTGAAGTCGAAGCGGAACCGCTGACCGGGCACCGAGCGCATCACGGAGACGATCCGCCGCCAGTACGCCTTCCAGGCGGTCGGGTCGGGCTTGCAGCGGTGGGTGTAGGTGGTGCCGTTCATCTCCCAGCCGAGGGTGAGCACGGTGTCCGCCCCGCCGAGCGCCACCAGCCGGCGGGCGAGCCGCAGGAAGTGCCGGTCGAAGTCCCCCCGGGCGCCCTGGGCGAGCAGCTTGGCCACCTCGCCGTCCGGCACGGCGGCCTCGCTGGGCACCAGCATCGGGACGCCGAGGATCAGCATCCGGGAGGGGTCGGCCAGCCGCCACTGCGACCACATGCCGAGCACCACCGGCTCGCCCTCGACGTCCGCCCAGCTGTTGCCGGCCAGATAGGTGTGGCCGACCTGCACGTTGGCGTTGTTCAGCCACTGCGCGTAGCGGCCCAGCTGGGGGATGTACTTGTCCCACGAGCCGACGAAGGCACCGAACGGGGCCTCGTGCTTCGGCCGCTGGACGACCGGCCGGGGGGCGGCGCCGCGGGGCTGGAACGCGTCCGAGGAGAGGGCGTGCCGTTCGGTCTGGCTGAGCGGGGTCCCGGTGGGGACGCTCGCGGTGGTCAGCATCAGCAGGGCGGCGGCAGCCAGCGTCAGGCGGCCGAGTCGCATGGTCTCTCCTCCGGCGTCACGGGGCGGGGACAGCGGGACGGACCGTGATACCCCGCTCGCAGACAGTAGGCCCCGCAGGCGTCGGAAAAGCCGAATGTCACCCTAAAGTGGGCGGTATTCGAACGCCGTCTGCCGCAACGTGCCGTGTATCACCTCTGTAACAGTCCGGACGGCCCTGGAGGCCGTACCGCGGCCGCCCGCCCGGAGCGCCTCCCGGGCGGCCGCGGGTCCGACGGCGCAGGTGGGCGGGCGGATCCGGCGAAGGGCGCGAATCGGCCGGCCGCGCCCGCGCCGCCCCGCCGTCCGGCCGGGTCCGGCTGACTCGTGACGGTGCCGAAAGGTACGCTCCGCCCGTGTCCTGGAAGCCGCTGCGTGTCCTCACCCCCCGATCGATCCTCCCTGCCCTGGCGGTCCTGCTGGTCCTTGTGGCGGGCGCGGCCGCGCATGCCAACAAGCCGGTGCCGTTCGGTGACCGGGTGGCCGGGCCGGGCGGCGCGGACGCCAGCCCGGTCAACTCGCAGTCGTTGGGCGCGGACGGTCTGGAGCTGAAGGTGGGCCCCGGCCTGGAGGCCCACAACCGGGACACCGGCGAGCCCGCCTGGTCCTACCGCCGGGAGGGCGCCACCGCGCTGTACCTGGCGATGGCGGGCGAGAACGCCGTGGTGGTCTGGGACGACGGCCTGGTCACCTCGGTGCGCCCCGGCGACCACGAGGTGCGCTGGCACCGCGCGGTACCCGGCCTGGCGGACTGGATGAGCGGCCAGGGCGAGCCGGGCGCCGAGAAGCGGACCGACGAGCAGCGCAGGCAGCTCCAGCGGGAGCGCGCCGCGGCGGCCCTGCACACCGTCCAGCAGTCCGCGCCCTGGGTGGCCGTGGTCACCCCCGAGCTGACCATGGGCTTCCGCGACGCCGACGGTGACCTCCGCTACAACTCCAAGCCGGCCGGCAACTGCGTCTACGACCCGACCCGCACGGTGGGCACCGACTTCGCGGTGCTCGTGCCGCGCAGCTGCGCCAACAGCACCGGCCAGCCGGTCTCCGGCGGCATCACCGGCTACCGGCTGGACAGCACCGGCTGGCAGCTGGCCGCCGGCCCGGGGGTGTCGCTGAAGGCCCTGGACGGCCGCCGGGTGCTGATCTCGGACGGTCCGATCGTCGGCCCCAAGGTGTTCGACACCCAGGCGGCGGCCCCCGAGGCGGCCTGCGGCAGCCCGGCCGAGCCCTTCGCCGCCGTCCGCCCGCAGGGCAGCTGCGACGCCGCGGAGGACGCCCCGCAGTCCTGAGACCGGTACCCCGGCGGTAAAAGCCTCCGGGCCCCGTCACGGGGCCCGGTAGACTTGCCGTCATGGCTGTTCTCTCCGGGCACTAGCGGACGAGCGGCGCCGCCCCCGGGCGGTCCGCCGGTCTGCCGACGTCGCCCCCTTCCGCTGCCCCGGCCCTGTGCCATGCCCAGGCGCCCGCCCACGTCCCAGGAGTAGTCCCAGCCATGATTTCCGCCAACGCCCTTGAGCTGCGCGCCGGCGCCCGCATCCTGATCGAGTCCGCGAGCTTCAAGGTCGCCCCGGGTGACCGGATCGGTCTGGTCGGGCGCAACGGCGCCGGGAAGACCACGCTCACCAAGGTGCTGGCCGGCGAGGGCCTGCCGGCCTCGGGCACGGTCACCCGCTCCGGTGAGGTCGGCTACCTCCCGCAGGACCCGCGCACCGGTGACCTCGACGTCCTCGCCAAGGACCGCATCCTCTCCGCCCGCGGCCTCGACAGCGTGCTGAAGAAGATGCGCGAGAACGAGGAGCGGATGGCGAACGGCAAGGGCGCCACCCGGGACAACGCGATGAAGAAGTACTCGCGCCTGGAGACGGAGTTCCTCACCAAGGGCGGGTACGCCGCCGAGGCCGAGGCCGCCACCATCGCCGCCGCGCTGGGCCTGCCGGACCGCATCCTCGAACAGCAGCTGCACACCCTCTCCGGTGGTCAGCGCCGCCGCGTCGAGCTGGCCCGGATCCTCTTCTCGGACTCCGACGTGCTGCTGCTCGACGAGCCCACCAACCACCTCGACGCCGACTCGATCGCCTGGCTGCGGGACTTCCTGAAGACCTACAAGGGCGGCTTCATCGTCATCTCGCACGATGTCGAGCTGGTCGAGACGGTCGTCAACAAGGTCTTCTACCTGGACGCCAACCGCTCCGCGATCGACGTCTACAACATGGGCTGGAAGCAGTACCAGCAGCAGCGCGAGGACGACGAGAAGCGCCGCAAGCGCGAGCGGGCCAACGCGGAGAAGAAGGCCGCGACCCTGAACGCGCAGGCCGACAAGATGCGTGCCAAGGCGACCAAGACGGTGGCCGCGCAGAACATGGCCCGCCGTGCGGAGAAGCTGCTGTCCGGCCTGGAGCAGGTCCGGCTGAACGACAAGGTCGCCAAGCTGCGCTTCCCGGACCCGGCGCCCTGCGGGAAGACCCCGCTGACCGCCGCCGACCTCTCCAAGTCCTACGGCTCGCTGGAGATCTTCACCGGCGTGGACCTGGCCATCGACCGCGGCTCGCGGGTCGTGGTGCTGGGCCTCAACGGCGCGGGCAAGACCACCCTGCTGCGGATGCTGGCCGGGGTGGAGAAGCCGGACACCGGCGAGGTGATCCCGGGCCACGGCCTGAAGATCGGCTACTACGCCCAGGAGCACGAGACCCTGGACCCGGAGCGCACGGTGCTGGAGAACATGCGCTCCTCGGCGCCCGACACCGACCTGGTCCAGATCCGCAAGATCCTCGGCTCCTTCCTGTTCTCCGGCGACGACGTCGACAAGCCGGCCGGGGTGCTCTCCGGTGGTGAGAAGACCAGGCTGGCGCTGGCCTCGCTGGTGGTCTCCAGCGCCAACGTGCTGCTGCTCGACGAGCCCACCAACAACCTCGACCCGGCCAGCCGCGAGGAGATCCTGGGCGCGCTGCGCGAGTTCAGCGGCGCGGTCGTGCTGGTGACCCACGACGAGGGCGCGGTCGACGCGCTCCAGCCGGAGCGGATCATCCTGCTGCCGGACGGCGTGGAGGACCTCTGGAGCCCGGCCTACAACGACCTGGTCTCGCTCGCCTGATCCGGCTCCCTTGATCCGGTCCGGCCTCCGCCGGCCTGGAGTAGACGCCTCGTCCACTTTTCGGACCAGAAAGACTAGTACTTACGGCGTGTCCGGGAATGAAGAGGTCCGGGATTCCGTTTGAGAAGCTTCCGTCGGCCCGCCACTCGATCGTGGTCGGGCCGACACTGCTGATCAGCTCTTTCGCGCCGAATGGCGGTATCGCTCCGGGGGCGTGCACTCTGCGTGAGCGCCCTTGTGCGCTCGGATCACCACCGACGGAACGCGCATTCCCGGCATCGACCTTGTCGAATGGGTGGCCAGGAGGCTGTGGATGGGTGATCATGGGAATCTGACCGAGCAACGCTACGAGGAGGCACGGGTGGCCGAGACTCTGAAAAAGGGCAGCCGGGTGACCGGTGCCGCGCGTGAGAAGCTCGCGGCCGATCTCAAGAAGAAGTACGACTCCGGGGCGAGCATTCGCGCTCTCGCGGAGGAGACCGGTCGCTCGTACGGCTTCGTGCACCGGATGCTGAGCGAGTCCGGAGTGATCCTCCGGGGCCGCGGCGGTGCCACGCGGGGCAAGAACAAAGCTACTGCTGGAGCCAGCTCCTGACGGTCCGTCAGTTCTTCGACGGATGACTCGGCGGCAGGGCGCGGGCCGGATGGACGACGTCGGTCGTCCGCCTCCGGTCGGAGCGAACCGGCCGCCGATCGTCATGCCCGCCGCCGTCCGTCCGGGCCCGGCCCGGACCCGTCCGAAACACTGGGCGCCGCTGCCCTGCCGCAGCGCGCCCAGTTTTGTTACTCTCCGGTAGCCAAGTCCCTCGCCACCGGAGGTCCCCGCATGACCGCCCCCGCCACCGACCCGCAGGCCCCGAGCTGGGAGCAGGACGGCGTCCGCCTGGAGATCGACGGCGAACTCGCCGTCGTCACCCTCTGTCAGCCCGAACGGCGCAACGCCCAGTCGCCCGCGATGTGGCGCGCGCTGGCCGCAGTCGGCCGGGAGCTGCCCGGCGCCGTCCGGGTGGTGCTGCTGCGCGCCGAGGGCCTCTCCTTCTCGGCCGGCCTGGACCGCGCGATGTTCACCCCCGAGGGGATCCCCGGCGAGGTCACCTTCCTCCAGCTGGCCGCCGCCGAGGACAAGGACCTCGACGACACCATCGCGTACTACCAGGAGGCCTTCTCCTGGTGGCGCCGGCCCGACGTGGTCACGATCGCCGCCGTCCAGGGCCACGCCGTCGGCGCCGGCTTCCAGCTCGCCCTCGGCTGCGACCTGCGCGTGGTCGCCGACGACGCCCGGTTCGCCATGAAGGAGACCTCGCTCGGTCTCGTCCCCGACCTGGCCGGCACCAAGCCGCTCACCGAGCTCGTCGGCTACGCCCGGGCGCTGGAGATCTGCGCGACCGGCCGCTGGGTCGGCGCCGAGGAGGCCACCGCGATCGGGCTGGCCAACCTGGCCGTCCCCGGCGCGGAGCTGGACGCCGCCGCCCGCGACCTCGCCGCCGCGCTGCTCGCCGCCCCGCGCAGCGCCGTCATCGAGACCAAGGCGCTGCTCCAGGGTGCGGGCGGACGCTCGTACGACGAGCAGCGTTCGGCCGAACGGGCGGCACAGGCTCGCCGCCTGCGCGATCTGGCCGGCATCGGCGACTGACCGCACGAGCACGCCGAAGGCCCGGCTCCGGGGGACCGCCCCCGGAGCCGGGCCTTCGGCGTCGCGGCTCCCCCGGTCGCCGCTCCGGGGGCGCGAATCGTGGCGAAATGCCAGAGTTGGAGCGATTTGCGATATAGCTGGAGCCGTACGACGGGAGAACCACCCATGCCTGACACTCCGACGCCCGCCACCATGCACAAGAACCCCTCCGCCGCGCCCGGACCGGTCGCCCCGGCGGCCGACACCGGCCGGGGGGTGACCGACCGCGGCCGTACCGCCCTGGCCGTCGGTGTGGTCGAGAAGATCGCCGGCATGGCCGCCCGCGAGGTCTCCGGCATCCACGCCCTCGGCTCCGGCCTGTCCCGGACCTTCGGCGCGATGCGCGACCGGGTGCCCGGCGGCAAGTCCGCCGTCGGGCGAGGGATCAAGGCCGAGGTGGGGGAGAAGCAGACCGCCATCGACATCGCCCTGGTCGTCGAGTACGGCGTGGTCATCCCCGAACTGGCCCGTCAGGTACGGGAGAACATCATCGACGCGGTGGAGCGGATGACCGGCCTGGAGGTCGTCGAGGTCAACATCGCGGTCAACGACGTCCATCTGCCCGACGAGCCGGACGTCGAGGAGGAGGAAGAGGAGAGCGTCCCCTCCGGACAGCGGCCCAAGTTGAAGTAGCCCCGTCGGGGGACAGCAGCAGTGGAAGACGAGGAGTAGCGGATGAACCTGGCCATCGTCGGCCTGGTGGTGGGTATGGCCCTCGGCTTCGCCGGCTATTTCGGCGGCTTCGCGGCGTTCCTGCTGGTGGCCGCGCTGGGCGTGGTCGGCTTCGTGGTCGGGCGCCTGCTGGAGGGCGACATCGAGATCGGTGATCTCGGCGACCTGCTGCGCGGCCGCGACCGGCGCCGCTGATGGCGTCCCCCGTCACCCCTGCCACCTCGGCCACCTCCACCACCGCGGTCACCCCCGCCGCCCGCCGCCGCGAGCCCGGCGTCCGCGGGCGGCTGCGGGTGGCCGACCGGGTCTACGCCCGGATCGCCGCCCGGGCCGCCCGTGAGGCGCTCGACGACGCGTGGCGCGGCCGGACGGAGCGGGGTGCGCCGCCGAAGGTCTCGGTCGCCGTGCCGGGCAGCACCGTCACCGTCCGGGTCTCCGTCGAGCTGCCGTTCCCCGCCGACCTCGCCGCGCTCGCCCGGGCCGTCCGGGAGCGGATCGCCGCGCAGGTCGGCGGTCTGACCGGGACGCGGGTCGGCGAGGTGGTGGTGGTCGTCGAACGACTGGTCACCGGGGGGCCGCGGTGACGACCGGGCCGACACCGGACGCCGTTCCGCCGGGCGCTCTCCCGCCGGGGTCGTCGCCGCCGGGTTCGGGTGGGTCGGGCGCTCTCCCGCCGGGGTCGTCGCCGCCGGGTTTGAGCGGGGCGAGTGCTCTCCCGCCGGAGGCCGGCGAGCCCGAGCCGGTCACGGTCAAGGTGCCCCGGCTGCGGGCCCCCCGCACGGTCGCCGCCGTAGTCGTCGCCACCGTCGTGCTGGTGGTCGGCGCCGCACTGCTCTACGACGTGATCGCCGTGCGCACCGGGCACGCCGCCCGCCGCTGGCGGGCCGAGGTCGCGGACGAACTGGCCACCCGCCACCTGGACGACCCCTGGGTGCTCGTCGGCGCCGGGGCGGCCGTCCTGCTCGGGGCCTGGCTGCTCTGGCTCGCCCTCGCCCCCGGGCTGCGCCGCTGGCTGCCGCTGCGCCCGCTCGGCGGGACCTCCGCCGCCATCGACCGCGCCGGCGTCGGCACCCTCCTGCACGACCGGGCGGCCGGACTGCCGGGCATCGAGCACCTCACCGTCCGGGTCAACCGCCGCCGGGTGAAGGCGGTGCTCACGGGCCCGGCCGACCCGGCCTCGGTGCAGCGGCAGCTGCGCGCGGAGCTCGGGAAGATCAGCCTGGCCCGGCCGCTGCGCCTCGACGTCCGGGCGAAGCGGGGCGGGGGCGGCGCGGGCGACGGCGCCGTGCCCGGGCCGCCGGACGGCACCGCGGCGGTCCCGGGCACGGCGGCGGCCGGCGGGGTCGGCGGGGTCGGCGGGGTCGGATGAGCGGGACACCGCCCGGAGCCGGGCGGCGGAGGACGGACACGCGGGTGAAGGTCGGACGAGGAGGGGTGGTGATGGTGCGGTGAGTCGGTCCACCGTCAACCGGGTGCTGCTGGGCGCCGCCGCCGTGCTGCTGCTGGCGGTCGGCCTGCTGGTGCTGGCCGGCGGGCTCGACCTCTACGCACGGCTGGGGGTGGATCCGCCGAGCCGGTGGCCGCTCACCTCGCCGGACCAGCCGGTGGTCAGCTCCAGCTCGCGGACCCGCTGGTCCGACGAGACGTGGTGGTGGCCGGCCGTGACCGCCGGGCTGGTCCTGGTCGTCCTCGGTACCGGCTGGTGGCTCTTCGCCCAGCTGCGCCGCAGCGGCCCGGCGACCGTCGTCCTCCCCACGCCGGGGGTGGGCGGACTGCGGCTGCGGCTGCGCACCCGGGCCCTGGAGGAGGCGCTGGAGACCGGGACGGTGGCCCTTCCGGAGGTCGAACGGGTCAGCGTCCGGCTGCTGCGGGGCTCCGGTCGGCAGCGGCTGCGGGCGGCCGTGCGGCTGACCCCGGGCGGTGACCCGGCGGAGCTGGTGGAGCACTTCGAGACCGGCCCGCGCGGTGACGCCCGCGCCAGCCTCGGCCTGGCCGAGCTGCCCGCCGAACTCCGGGTGCGGGTGCAGGCGGCGAAGCCGGCCGCCGCGCGCGGGCGCGGCGGCCGGCGTCGGCGTCCGCGGGTCGACTAACCGCCCGCGACCGGCTCCGGCGGGTGGCTCAGAGCCCGCGCAGGGCGCCGCCGTCGACCGGGATCATCACACCGGTCAGATAGGAGGCGGCGGGGGAGAGCGCGAAGGCGGCGACCTTCCCGAACTCCGCCGGGGTGCCGTAGCGGCGGAGCGGGATGCCGGCGCTGTTGCGGGCCCGGGCGGCGGCGGGGTCGCCGCCGAGGGCGTCCAGTTCGCGGACCCGGTCGGTGTCGATCCTGGCCGGGAGCAGGCCGACCACCCGGATCCCGCGCGGGCCCAGCTCGTCGGCGAGCGACTTGGCGGCCATCGCCAGGCCCGGCCGCAGCCCGTTGGAGATGCCCAGGCCGGGGATCGGCTCGCGGACCGAACCGGAGAGCACGAAGCCGATCACACCGCCCTCGCCGAGCGCCTCGGCCGCGGCCCGGGCCAGCCGCAGGGCGCCGAGGAAGACCGACTCGAAGGCGCCGCGCCAGGCCTCCTCGGGGGCGGCGCTCACCGGGCCGGGCGGCGGGCCGCCGACGCTGATCAGCACGCCGTCCAGTCGGCCGAAGCGCTCCACGGCCGCGCCGAGCAGCCGCCCGGCGGTCTCCGGGTCCGCGTTGTCGGCGACCAGGCCGTGCGCCGCGCCGCTGCCGCCGAGGGCGTCGAGTTCGGCCACCGCCGCGTCGACGGACTCCTTGTTCCGCCCGCTGACCAGCACCCGGGCGCCGTCGGCGGCGAGCTCGCGGGCGGCCGCCAGGCCGAGGCCCCGGGTGGCGCCGGTGACCACGTACACCGTGTCCTTCAGTCCAAGATCCATGGCTCCCATCCTGCCGGGTCGGGGGAGCGGCGGGGTAGGGGGCACGGCGGCCGCCGCGGCCCGGGGCGGCGGCGAGTTTCGGCCGACCGCGTCCGGGAGCTGGCCTTGACGCCCGCGTCAAGGTCTACCGTCGTACCCGACGGCGTTCGAACGGCGGTCGGAAGGAACGGGTGCGGTCATGCGGATCGGTGAGCTGGCGGAGCGGGCGGGGACGACCACCCGGGCGCTGCGGTACTACGAGCAGCTCGGGCTCTTACCCGCCCGACGGGCCGGCAACGGCTACCGCGCGTACGGCGAGGACGATCTGCGGCTGCTGAAGCAGATCCGCACGCTCCAGGACTTCGGTTTCGAACTGGAGGAGACCCGCCCGTTCGTCGAGTGCCTGCGGGCGGGCCACCCGGAGGGGGACTCCTGCCCGGCCTCGTTGGAGGTCTACCGGCGCAAGCTGGCCGAGCTGGACGAGTGCATCACCCGGCTCCAGGAGGTCCGTACGCAGGTGGCCGAGCAGTTCGCCCGGGCCGAGCAGGCCCGTGACGAGCTGGCGGCCGAGGCCGCCTGGCAGACGCCGCAGTGTGAGTTGGCAGTCGAGTGGGAGGAGCGGTAGATGGGGAAGATCGCTGGAGTGCCGGAGGTCACGGACGACACGTTCGCGACCGAGGTGCTGGGGGCCGAAGGGCCGGTCCTGGTGGAGTTCACGGCGGACTGGTGCCCGCCGTGCCGCCAGATGGTGCCGGTGCTGGCCGACATCGCGAAGGAGCAGGCGCACCGGCTCACGGTGGTCACCGTGGACGTGGACCACAATCCGCAGACCCAGGCCGCGTACGGGGTCCTGTCGATGCCGACACTGATGGTCTTCCGGGGCGGTGAGCCGGTGAAGTCCATGGTCGGCGCCCGGGCCAAGGTGCGGCTGCTGCGCGAACTGGAGGACGTGCTGTAGCTCGCGGGCTACGCCGGCACGCTCTCCTGCTCCACCTCGGCCTCGGCGGCCTCCTTGGCGCGGTCCTTGGCCTCGCGGCGCACCATCACCCAGAAGCCGACCGGGATCATCGCCGTGAACAGCCACCACTGGACCGCGTACGCCATGTGCGGGCCGATGTCGGAGTGGTTGGGCTCGGGCAGCAGCTCGGGCTGGTCGGCCGGGGCCGGGGTGGTGGCGGTGAGCTCCAGGTAGCCGCCGAGCAGGGTGGCGCCGGTCTCGCCGGCCTGCTGCTCGGTGCTGATCAGATTGAACTGCCGGTCCGGCAGGCCGGCCCGGTCCCGGATGCCGCTGCCGGCCGCGGTCTCGTCGGCGCGCAGGCGGCCGGTGAGGGTGACCTCCCCGGCCGGCGCGGCCGGCACCTGCGGGTACTCGGTGGCGGAGCCGCCGGACGCCACCCAGCCGCGGTTGACCAGGACGCTGCCCTTGCCGTCGGAGAGCCGGAGCGGGGTGACGACGAAGTAGCCGATCTTGTCCCCGCCGGAACCGGTCCGCTTGCGGACCACGAACTCGTGCGCCGGGTCGTACTCCCCGGTCGCCGTCACCGTCCGCCAGGTCAGGTCCTTGGGGACGGTGAAGCCGGGCGAGCCCGACAGCGTGTCGAACGGGACCGGCCGGTCGGTGAGTGCCTGGGCGATGAGCTCGTTGCGGGCCACGCGTGCCTCGTGGCGGTGCAGCTGCCAGAACCCCAGCCGGATGGTGGTGGGGATCAGCAGCAGGGCGATCAGCAGCGTGATCACCCAGCGCCGCGAGAGCAGAAAACGGTACACACGGGCACGGTACGCCCACCTCACAACCGGATCACGCACCGGGGTGCGGGGCGACCTCGCGCAGCAGATGCAGGAAGGCGTCCTCGCCGAGGACCGGCGTGCCGACCTCGCGGGCCTTGCGGGCCTTGCCGCTCCAGCCCCCGGGCTCGTTGGTGACCAGCAGGCTGGTGAGCCGGCTCACCGAGGAGGCGATGTGCAGGCCGGCCTCCACCGCGCGGTCCTCCAGCACCTCGCGGTCGGTCGCGGTGTCGCCGGTGAACGCCACCCGCATGCCCTGCACCAGCGGCTTGCCGTCCTCCCAGCGTCCCGGGTTCGGGTAGGGGCACGGCGGGCGCTTCCTGGCCTGCCGGTAGGAGGCGCCGGTCCAGGAGCCGCGGGCGGGGGAGGCGGGCTCCTCCGCGCCGAGGTCGGTGACGGCCACACAGGTCTGCAGCGGCAGTGGGACGCCCCCCGAGCGCGCCAGGTGCAGGCTGGGCCGGAACGCCTCGGCCAGCACCCGGGCGTCGTCGAGGGCGTTGTGCGCCTGGCGCTGGCGGACGCCGAAGTACGCCGCGAGCGAGGCCAGCTTGCCGTTGGGCAGCGGCAGCCGCAGGTCGCGGGAGAGGACCATGGTGCAGAGCCGCTGGTCCACCGGGGCGCGCAGGCCGGCCCGGGAGAATTCGCGGGAGATCATGTTCCAGTCGAAGAGCGCGTTGTGGGCGACCATCACCCGGCCGCGCAGCCGCTCGGCGAACTCGTCGGCGATCTCCGGGAAGGTGGGCGCGCCCGCCAGCACGTCGTCGGTGAGGCCGTGGATCCAGACCGGGCCGGGATCGCGGCCGGGGTTGACCAGCGTGTACCAGTGGTCGGTGACCTCCCCGTCGGCGTCCAGCTGGTAGAGGCCGGCCGAGATGACGCGGTCCGAGCGGCCGAGCCCGGTGGTCTCGACGTCGACCACCGCGAAGCCCTCGTCGGGGGCGGCGGAGCGCTGGGCGGGGACGGGGACGGTCCGCGGCGCGCCGTTCGTCTCGGGCTGGATCGCATGCATGGTCAAACAGAATAAGCGCCGTCGCGACCGGGCTCGGCCGAAATGTTCGTACCGGTCGGCCGGAATAGAGTGGGACGCGTATTCGTCGTACACCCAGTCGAATATCCCCCGGCCGCACCACACCCCCACGCGGCCGTCTCTGCGAAGGACGAATCCCCCATGCGCGCCACCGTGATCCACGGCCCGAACGACATCCGGATCGAGGAGGTGCCGGACCCGGTGATCCAACGCCCGACCGATGCCGTGGTGCGCGTGGTGAACGCCTGTATCTGCGGCAGCGACCTCTGGGCCTACCGGGGCGTGGCGGCGCGGACGGCCGGGCAGCGGATCGGGCACGAGTTCCTCGGCGTGGTCGAGGAGGTCGGCACCGAGGTCCGCGACGTGCGCCCGGGCGACTTCGTGGTCGCCCCGTTCGTCTGGTCGGACGGCACGTGTGACTTCTGTCGCGAGGGCCTGCAGACCTCCTGCCCGCACGGCGGCTTCTGGGGCGAGGTCGGCTCGGACGGCGGCCAGGGCGAGGCCGTGCGCGTGCCGTTCGCCGACGGCACCCTGGTGCGGCTGCCCGGCGAGGCGGCGGGTGACGAGAAGCTGCTGCCGAACCTGCTCGCCCTCTCCGACGTGATGGCCACCGGCCACCACGCGGCCGTCACGGCGGGCGTGCGCGCCGGTGCCACCGTCGCGGTGGTCGGCGACGGCGCGGTCGGCCTGTGCGGCGTCCTGGCGGCGCACCGGCTCGGCGCGGGCCGGATCATCGCGCTCGGCCGGCACACCGCCCGTACCGACCTGGCCCGGCGCTTCGGCGCGACGGACGTGGTCGCCGAGCGCGGCGAGGCGGCGATCGAGGCGGTCAAGGAGCTGACCGGGGGACAGGGCGCGCACGCCGTGCTGGAGGCCGTCGGTACCGAGGAGTCGATGCGGACCGCGATCTCGATCGCCCGGGACGGCGGCGCGGTCGGGTACGTGGGCGTCCCGCACGGCGGTAGCGCCGGCGTGGACATCGGCCAGATGTTCGGCCGAAACGTTTCGCTCAGGGGCGGAGTCGCGCCGGCCCGCGCGTACATCCCCGAGCTGCTGCCGGACGTCCTCTCCGGCGCCATCGAGCCCGGCCTGGTCTTCGACCGCACCGTCGACCTGGACGGTGTCCCGGACGGCTACCGGGCGATGGACGACCGCTCCGCGCTGAAGGTACGGATCGCTTTCTGACGCATCGTCACCACAGGCTCCACGAAGGGCGGCACCGCACATCGGTGCCGCCCTTCCCGTAGTCGGGAAGTGATGGTTTTCGGCCAATTGACTAGCGCGAGCGGGTGAACGGATGGCTGGTCACGGACAACCCCTTTCGGAGCGGGCACGACCCTCCTAGCATTGCGCGGCGCGCATCCGGACTGTGACGCCCCTCACGTCCGATCGTTCCACTGGTGCGACCACTACGCCGAAGGAGTGAGGAGACAGCGTGGAATCGCCGCCGATCACCACTGCCCCTACCGAAGTCCAACTCATTGAAGAGGGCGAGGAGTTCCGCACCCTTCGAAGCTCGTTCCGGAGCTTCGCCTTCCCGGTCACCATCGGCTTCGTCCTCTGGTACCTGCTCTACGTCCTGCTCTCCAGCTACGCCCCCGGCCTCATGGGCACCAAGGTGGCCGGGCACATCAACGTCGCCCTGGTGCTGGGGCTGCTGCAGTTCGTCACCACCTTCGCCATCGCGGCCTGGTACGCGCGCTACGCGGACCGGCGGCTCGACCCGCCCGCCGCCGCGATCCGCGAAGCCCAGGGCGCCGTGGTCCACGCTCCCCGGGAGGCCGCCGAATGACCCTGCTCGCCAGCTCCGCCACCGAGCACCGCGGTCTGACGATGACCCTGTTCGGGTTCTTCGTCCTGGCCACCCTCGGCATCACCGTCTGGGCCGGACGGCAGACCAAGGGCGCCGCCGACTTCTACGCCGGCGGCCGGAGCTTCACCGGGTTCCAGAACGGCCTGGCCATCTCCGGTGACTACATGTCCGCCGCGTCCTTCCTCGGCATCGCCGGCGCCATCGCGCTCTCCGGCTACGACGGCTTCCTCTACTCGATCGGCTTCCTGGTCGCCTGGCTGGTCGCCCTGCTGCTGGTCGCCGAACCGCTGCGCAACTCCGGCCGCTACACCATGGCCGACGTCCTGGCCTTCCGGATGAAGCAGCGCCCCGTCCGGACCGCCGCGGGCATCTCCACCATCGTGGTGTCGATCTTCTACCTGCTCGCCCAGATGGTCGGCGCCGGCACGCTGGTCGCCCTGCTGCTCGGCGTCAGCGGGGACGGCGCCAAGCGGCTGACCATCGTCGCGGTCGGCGCCCTGATGGTGATCTACGTGGTGATAGGGGGCATGAAGGGCACCACCTGGGTGCAGATCGTCAAGGCGGTGCTGCTGATCGCGGGCACCGCGCTGATGACCGTCCTGGTGCTGGCCAAGTACCACTTCAACCCCTCCGCGCTGCTCGGCGCCGCCGCCGACGCCAGTGGCAAGGGCGCCGCGTTCCTCGAACCGGGGCTGAAGTACGGGGTGAACGGGACGACCAAGCTCGACTTCCTCAGCCTCGGGATCGCGCTGGTGCTCGGCACCGCGGGCCTGCCGCACATCCTGGTCCGCTTCTACACCGTCCCCACCGCCAAGGCCGCCCGGAAGTCCGTGCTCTGGGCGATCGGCATCATCGGCGGCTTCTACCTGATGACCCTGGCGCTCGGCTTCGGCGCGGCCGCGCTGGTCGGCCCCAAGGCGATCAAGGCGGCCAACCCGGCCGGCAACACCGCCGCCCCGCAGCTCGCCGAGCAGCTCGGCGGCGGCCCGGGCACCACCGGTGGCGCGATCCTGCTCGCGGTGATCTCGGCGGTGGCCTTCGCCACCATCCTGGCCGTGGTGGCAGGCCTCACCCTGGCCTCCTCGGCCTCCTTCGCCCATGACCTCTACGCCAACGTCATCCGGCGCGGCAAGGCGTCCGAGAAGGAGGAGATCCTCTCGGCCAAGTGGGCCGCGGTCGCGATCGGCGCGGTCGCCATCGTGCTCAGCCTCTTCGCGGGGAAGCTCAACACCGCCGCCCTGGTCGCGCTGGCCTTCGCGGTGGCCGCCTCCGCCAACCTGCCCACGCTGCTCTACTCGCTGTTCTGGAAGCGCTTCACCACGACCGGCGCGGTCAGCTCGGTCTACGCCGGGCTGGTCAGCTCGGTGACGCTGGTGTTCTTCTCGCCGGTCGTCTCCGGCGGCAAGGCCTCGCTCTTCCCGGACGCCGACTTCCACTGGTTCCCGCTGGAGAACCCCGGACTGGTCTCCATCCCGATCGGCTTCCTGGCCGGCTGGATCGGCACCCTGCTCTCCAAGGAGAAGGCCGACGCGGCGAAGTACGCTGAACTGGAGGTCCGCTCGCTGACCGGGCTGGGCGCCCACTGACGGGCGGGTGGTGACTAAGCTGGCCCGGCCCCGCGGGAGCGGGGACCGGGCCGGCCGCACTCCCGGCCGCACACTCACGGGAAGGGACCGCCGTGCTGCTCGACACCTTCGGCCGGCAGGCCGTCGACCTGCGGGTCTCCCTCACCGACCGGTGCAACCTGCGCTGCACCTACTGCATGCCCGAGGAGGGCCTGCAGTGGCTGGCCAAGCCCGACCTGCTCACCGACGAGGAGATCGTCCGGCTGGTCGGCCTCGCCGTGCGCGAGCTCGGCGTCCGGGAGGTCCGGTTCACCGGGGGTGAGCCGCTGCTGCGCCCGGGACTGGTCGGCATCGTCGCCGCCTGCTCCGCGCTCGAACCCCGCCCCGAACTCTCGCTGACCACCAACGGCATCGGCCTCGCCCGGACCGCCGGGGCGCTGCGCGCCGCCGGGCTGGACCGGGTCAACGTCTCGCTCGACACCCTCGACCCGGACACCTTCCACACCCTCACCCGTCGCCGCCGCCACCAGGACGTGCTGGACGGGCTGAGCGCCGCCGTCGCCGCCGGGCTGACGCCGGTCAAGCTGAACGCCGTCCTGATGCGCGGGGTCAACGACCACGAGGCGCCCGAGCTGCTCGCCCGGTGCCTGGCGGAGGGCTACGAGCTGCGGTTCATCGAGCAGATGCCGCTGGACGCCCAGCACGGCTGGGACCGCTCGTCGATGGTGACCGCCGGGGAGATCCTGGAACGGCTCGCCACCCGGTTCACGCTGACCCCCGAGCCCTCGGACCGCCGCGGCGCGGCTCCGGCCGAGCGCTGGCTGGTGGACGGCGGCCCGGGCCGGGTCGGCGTGATCGCCTCGGTCACCCGGCCGTTCTGCCGCGCCTGCGACCGCACCCGGCTGACCGCCGACGGCCAGGTCCGCAACTGCCTGTTCGCGACCGGCGAGACGGACCTGCGGACGGCGCTGCGGTCGGGCGCCGGGGACGACGAGATCGCCGAGCTCTGGCGTGCGGCGATGTGGGGCAAGAAGGCCGGGGCCGGGATCGACGCCCCGGAGTTCCTGCAGCCCGTGCGGCCGATGTCCGCGATCGGCGGCTGACCGGCTCCGTACCGCCGGGCCCTGTCGCCGGGCCCTGTCGCCGGACGCTACGCGGACGGCTCGGCGGGGCCCGGCGCGTCCGGCGCGGTCCAGTCGGCGAGGGCGACGACCTCCTTGAGGAAGCCGCGCACGCCGAGGAACTGCGAGAGGTGCTCGCGGTGCTCCCCGCAGGCCGCCCAGGTCTTGCGGCGGTCGGGGGTGTGCAGCTTCGGGTTGTTCCAGACCAGCACCCACCGGGCGTCCGCCCGGCAGCCCTTGGCCGAGCAGACCGGTGCCTGCGTCTGCGGGGAGCCCGGGGATTCCATGGTGCCGTCCTCAGCGATAGCGGGTCGTCTGCACCGCCAGTCTTTCACGCTCCCGGACGGCGACGGCGCGTCCGGGCATGGCGACGCCGGGCAGCCACGGGGGGAGCCGCCCGGCGTCGGTCCGTCGCTCCGACGGGGGATGCGGAGCGCGTACGCAGTATGTCACGGCAGGACCCCAGCATGGGGAGGTCTTGCATGATTAATCTGAGGTTCTTTTGAGCTTTCTGTCGAGGGAGTCGCTGGAAAACCCCCTAAAACGGACAGTCAGCTCGATGGCTGTGAAGAATCGGTGGGCACGCTCTGTGCCACACCGGCACCATGCGAAGCGCCGGCCCCACCCGTACCACCGGGGCCGAGCATCAGCACGGTCTCCGGCGGTACGTCGAAGGTGCTCGGCAGCCCCGGCGCCCGCTCGCGGCCGGCGTTGGCGATCAGCACCGCGAAGTAGGGCAGCAGCACCGCGCCCGCGAGTGCGGCGAACGCGAGCACCCGCTGGACGTCCCACAGGACCACCGCGAGCAGCACGCAGACGGTGCGGAGCAGCATCGAGGCCACGTAGCGGCGCTGTCGGCCCCGGACGTCCTCGGTGAGGCTGCTGCGTGCCCCCGTGATCCGGTGGACCTGTCCACCGCCGGCGCTCTTGCCCATGTCCTACCGCCCTCGTCCACGCACCTGCCGTGCCTCGCGGCGCGGCCACTTCACGGTACGCCGCGCGGGGGCGGCCGACGAGACCGGGGGCGGACGCCGCGTCCTAATGGAGTAGGGAGAGGTACTCCGGGGGTACCGCGTCGGTCAGCCAGACGCCGTTGGCGCTGATCCGGAAGGTGTGACCGGCCGCCGCCATGGCGGCGGCGTCGACCGCCAGGACCACCGGCCGGCCGTGCCGGGAGCCGACCCGCAGCGCGGTGTCGGTGTCGGCCGAGAGGTGGACGTCCTGGCGGGCCATCGGCCGCAGGCCCTGGCGGAATATCGCGTCCAGGCTCCGGGAGGCGGTGCCGTGGAACAGCCGGGCCGGCGGCTCGGCGGCGGCCAGACCGAGGTCGACCGCCACCGTGTGCCCCTGGCTGGCGCGGATCGAGAGACCGTCGTCGGAGTAGGCGAAGCGGCGCTTGTTGTTGGTCGCCACCACGTGGTCCAGCTCGGACCTGGTCAGCCGGGTGCCGTTCGCCGCCAGCGCGGCGAGCAGCACGTCCACCCCGACCCAGCCGGCCTCGTCCAGCGTGATCCCGATCCGCTCGGGCTCGTGCCGCAGGACGCGGGACAGCGCCTTGCTGGTCCTGACCGTGCGCTTCTCGTCCATCTCTCCCGATCCCTCGCCCCCGAGCCGGCTAGGAGGCCTGGCTCACCGAACTCATGTTGAATCCCGCGACCCGCACCGGCGGCATCGCGGCCCGGGTGAACCAGTCGCCCCACTCACGCGGCAGGCAGCGCTCCGTCCGGCCCACCTCGGTGATCCGGCCGAGCAGGTCGACCGGCGACTCGTTGAACCTGAAGTTGTTCACCGCGCCGACCACCTGGCCGTTCTCCACCAGGTACACGCCGTCCCGGGTGAGGCCGGTGAGCAGCAGGTTCGCCGGGTCCACCTCGCGGATGTACCAGAGGCAGGTGACCAGCAGGCCGCGCTCGGTGCGGGCGATCATCTCGTCCAGGGTCGGCGCGCCAGCCCCGTCGGCCGTCTCCAGCACCAGGTTGTCCACCGCCGGGCGCAGTGCCAGGCCGGTGAGCCCGGCGGAGTGCCGGGTGGTGATCAGCTCGGCCAGCTCGCCGTCGCGGATCCACTCGGTGGCGGTGAGCTCCAGGCCGTTGTCGAAGACCGAGGAGTCCCCGCCGGTGGAGTGGGTCAGTACGAAGGGCGCCGCCTCCAGCCCGGGCTCGGCCGGGTCGGAGCGCAGCGTCAGCGGCAGGGCGGCCAGCTTGTCGCCCACCCTGGTGCCGCCGCCCGGCTTGGAGAAGACCGTCCGGCCCTCGGCGGCGTCCCGGCCGCCGGCGGACCAGCTGAGGTAGACCATCAGGTCGGCCACGGCCGAGGGCGGCAGCAGCGTCTCGTAGCGGCCGGCCGGCAGGTCGATCTTCCGGGCGCCCCAGGCCAGCCGCTTGGTCAGCTCGGTGTGCAGCGCGGCGACGTCCACGTCGGCGAAGTCCCGGGTGGCGGCGCCCGCCCAGGCGGAGCCGGACAGGTCGGCGGTCTTGGCGTTCAGCTCGACCGTGCCGGTCGGCTGGTCGTGGCGCAGCCGCAGGCCGGTGGAGGTGCCCAGGTAGCTGGAGACCACCTCGTGCCGGGCGAAGCCGTACAGCAGCTCGCCCTGGGCGGCGGCCCGGGCGAAGGCCTCGCCGAGGGCGGGCGCGAAGGCCGCGAAGACCTCGATCGAGGTCTCGGCCGGCGGCCCGGCGAAGTCGGGCGAGGACGGCCGGTCGGCCACCAGCGGCTGCGCGTCCTCGGCCGGACCGGCCGCCAGGGCGGCCTGCTCGGCGGCCCGCACCAGGCCCTCCACCTCGTCCGCGGTGACGGCCTCGCGGGAGACCACGCCGGAGGCGGTGCCCTCGGCGCCGGCCACCGTGGCGATCACGGTGAGCCGCCGGCCCCTGGTCACCCCGTTGGTGGTGAGCGCGTTGCCGGCCCAGCGCAGGTTGGCGGTCGACTCCTCGTCGGCGATCACCACGCAGCCGTCGGCGCGGGAGAGGCCGAGCGCCAGCTCGACGAGTTCGTGGGGCTGAATCGCGGTCATCAGTGACCCGCCTCCTGCTGGGTGTTGAGCACGTTGACGTTGCGGAACAGCGCCGAGGGGCAGCCGTGGCTGACCGCCGCGACCTGGCCGGGCTGGGCCTTGCCGCAGTTGAAGGCCCCGCCGAGCACGTAGGTCTGCGGGCCGCCGACGGCCGCCATCGAGCCCCAGAAGTCGGTGGTGGTGGCCTGGTAGGCGAAGTCCTTGACCTGGCCCGCGAGTTCGCCGTTGCGGATGGCGTAGGCGCGCTGACCGGTGAACTGGAAGTTGTAGCGCTGCATGTCGATCGACCAGGAGCGGTCGCCGACGATGTACAGGCCGTTCTCCACGCCGGCGAAGAGGCCCTCGGTGTCGGGGCCGTCGGCGGCGGGCTGGAGCGAGACGTTGGCCATCCGCTGGACCGGGACGTGGGCGGGGGAGTCGGCGAAGGCGCAGCCGTTGGAGCGGTCGAAGCCCTTGAGCTTCGCCATGCCGCGGTCGAGCTGGTAGCCGACCAGGACACCGTCCTTGACGAGGTCCCAGGACTGCGTCGCGACGCCCTCGTCGTCGTAGCCGATGGTGGAGAGGCCGTGCTCGGCGGTGCGGTCGCCGGTGACGTGCATCAGCTCGGAGCCGTAGCGCAGCGAGCCCAGCTTGTCGAAGGTGGCGAAGGAGGTGCCGGCGTAGGCGGCCTCGTAGCCGAGCGCGCGGTCCAGCTCGGTGGCGTGGCCGATCGACTCGTGGATCGTCAGCCAGAGGTTGGACGGGTCGACGACCAGGTCGTAGCGGCCCGGCTCGACGCTCGGCGCCTTCATCTTCTCGGCCAGCAGGGCGGGCAGCTCGGCCAGCTCGGCGTCCCAGTCCCAGCCGGTGCCGCGCAGGTACTCGAAGCCGCGCCCGGCCGGCGGGGCCAGCGTGCGCATCGAGTCGAAGGCCCCGGTGCGCTCGTCCACCGAGGTGGCCTCCAGCGAGGGGTGCAGCCGGATCCGCTGCTGGGTGGTGACGGTGCCGGCGGTGTCGGCGTAGAACTTGTTCTCCTGCACCGTCAGCAGGCTGGCGCTGACGTGCGAGACGCCCTCGGCGCCGAGCAGGCGCGCGCTCCAGTCGGCGAGCAGCGCGGTCTTCTCCGCGTCCGGCACCTCGAAGGGGTTCAGCTCGTACGCGGAGACCCAGGTGGCGTCCGGGTAGACCGGCTCGTCCGCCAGCTCGACGCGCTCCTTCGCACCGGCCGCCCGGCTGATCCCGCCGGACAGCCGGGCCACCGCGACGGCCTGTTCGGCGACCCGCGCCGCCGCGGCCCCGGTGAGGTCGACCCCGGCGGCGAAGCCCCAGGCGCCGTCCAGCAGCACCCGGACGGCGAAGCCGAGCTGGACGCTGTCGGAGGTGCCGGCCGGCCGGGCGTCGCGCAGCCGCCAGGACGCGCTGCGGACCCGCTCCAGGCGGAAGTCGGCGTGTTCGGCGCCGAGTTCCCGGGCGCGGGTGAGTGCCGCGTCGGCCAGGGCGCGCAGCGGGTAGGCGAGGAACAGCGGGTCGACGGCGCGCCCGTGCGGGGCGCCGGAACTGCTGGTCGGGGACATCGGAGGCAAGCGGGCTCCCTGGTCGGGGGGATGACGGTGCGGGTACTCCGAACCGGGTACCCGCACGGCATCATGTCCCGTTCAGGGGGTTTCGGCCAGCGCATTCGGGCGGTGACACGCGGCGGCCGCCGGCCCCGGGGATCCGGTCAGCCGACCGTCTCCCACCAGCCGTCCAGCTCCGGCGGGTTGTCGACGTCCACCCGCTCGCCGGGGCGCGGCACCGCGAGCGGGACGGCCTGCGCCTTGGCCTCGACCAGCAGCCGCTCGATCGGCTCGGCCCAGGGGTGCAGGCCCAGGTTGAAGGTGCACCAGTGGACGGGCACCAGCAGGCCGGCGTTCAGCTCGCGGTGCGCGAGGACGGCGTCCTCCGGCGTCATGTGGATGTCCGCCCAGGCCGTGTCGTAGGCGCCGATCTGCATCAGGGCGGCGTCGAACGGGCCGTGCTGCTCGCCGATCCGCGCGTAGCCCTCGAAGTAGCCGGAGTCCCCGGTGTAGAAGACCTTGCGGGTCGGCCCGGCGATCACCCAGGAGCCCCAGAGCGTGGTGTTGCGGGTCAGACCGCGCCCTGAGAAGTGGTGGGCGGAGGTGAGCGTGACGGCGAGTTCGCCGAGCGTGCAGGTCTCGTCCCAGTCCAGCTCGATGATCCGGTGCTCCGGGACGCCCCAGCGGCGCAGGTGGCCGCCGATGCCGAGCGGCACCGCGAAGGGCGCGGACTGGCTGCGGACCAGCCGCTTGACCGTCGCCATGTCCAGGTGGTCGTAGTGGTCGTGCGAGATGAGCACCGCGTCGACCTGCGGCAGCTCCTCCAGCTCGACCGGCACCGGGTGCAGCCGCTTGGGGCCGACGTGCGCCGTGGGGGAGCAGCGCTCGCTCCAGACCGGGTCGAGCAGCACCCGGGTGCCCTCGATCTCGACCAGCGCGGAGGCGTGCCCGTACCAGGTGATCTCCACGCCCTCGGCGGCCTCGCGCGGTCCGCCGGCCGGGCGGACGGTGGGCACCGGGTGGGCCGGGACCCGGCCCTCGCGCTGGAACAGCATCCGGCGCACGGTGTCCCGGTCGATGTCCGGCGCGGACTTGGCCCGGGCCAGGGTGGACGGTGCGTTGTGGAAGACGCCGTCCCGGTACTGCGGGGAGTTGCGCACCCGGGCCTCCCGGGCGGCGTCCGGCCGCCGTCCGAAGGCCGCCGGCAGGTCGCGCAGCGACCAGGCGGCCGCTCCCGCGCCGGCCGCCAGGGCGGCCAGGGCCAGCAGTCGTCCCCGCCGGTGGGTGGTACCGGACTGTGCGTCGCTCATCCGTGCTCTGCCTTCGCTCGTCGCCGTGGCCGCCGGGCCCCGCGCGCCGGGACCCGTCCGGGAACTTCGGTACGGCCGGCCCCGGTCGTCCCGCACCACGGGGGCAACGGGTGCGCCCCGTCGCGTTGTTCCCGGAAAACCGCCGCAGTGGACGCCACAAGGGTAGGCCGGGGCGGTCGGGGACCGGGGACGGGCGGGCCCCGGTACGGATTGTCGGATTGCGACAGTTCCTTCGGTGAGGCGCTGTGGGAGCCCGATTCGTCGCCGCCCGGGGCCGACCGATAGCGTCACACTGCGTGCTCATACCGACGTACGCGCACACTACGGAGAGAGGTGGATCGTTGAGCCGCTCGGTTCTCGTCACCGGAGGAAACCGGGGCATCGGCCTCGCGATCGCCCTGGCCTTCGCCGAGGCGGGCGACAAGGTCGCCATCACCAGCCGCTCGGGTGAGGTTCCCGCGGAGCTGGCCAAGTACGACGTGCTCGCGGTGCGCTGCGACATCACCGACAACGCGCAGGTCGACGCGGCGTTCACGGAGATCGAGGCCAAGCACGGCGGGGTCGAGGTGCTGGTCGCCAACGCGGGCATCACCCACGACACCCTGCTGCTGCGGATGTCCGAAGAGGACTTCACCTCCGTCGTGGACACCAACCTGACCGGGGCGTTCCGGGTGGTCAAGCGCGCCTCCAAGCTGATGATGCGCGCGCGCAAGGGCCGGGTCGTGCTGATCTCCTCGGTGGTCGGTCTCACCGGCTCCCCGGGCCAGGCCAACTACGCCGCCTCCAAGGCCGGCCTGGTCGGCTTCGCGCGCTCGCTGGCGCGTGAGCTCGGCCCGCGCAACATCACCGTCAACGTGGTCGCCCCCGGCTTCGTCGACACCGACATGACCGCAGTGCTCAGCGACGAGCGCCGCGCGGAGATCGTCTCGGGCGTGCCGCTGGGCCGCTACGCGGCGCCCGCCGAGGTCGCCAACACCGTGCGGTTCCTCGGTTCGGACGAGGCCGCGTACATCACCGGAGCCGTCATTCCCGTAGACGGCGGATTGGGCATGGGTCACTGAGCATGAGTGGAATCCTTGAGGGCAAGCGGATCCTGATCACCGGAGTGCTGATGGAGTCCTCCATCGCCTTCCACACCGCGAAGCTCGCGCAGGAGCAGGGCGCGGAGATCATCCTCACCGCCTTCCCCCGGCCCAGCCTCACCGAGCGGATCGCCAAGAAGCTGCCGAACCCGGTCAAGGTGCTGGAGCTGGACGTCTCCAGCGAGGAGCAGCTGGCCGGCATCGCCGACCAGGTCCGCGAGCACCTGCCGACCCTGGACGGCATCGTCCACTCGATCGGCTTCGCCCCGCAGGACGCCCTGGGCGGCAACTTCCTGAACACGCCGTGGGAGTCCGTGGCGACCGCCATGCACGTCTCGGCGTTCTCGCTGAAGTCGCTCACCACGGCGCTGCTGCCGCTGATGCAGGACGGCGGCTCGGTCGTCGGTCTGACCTTCGACGCGCAGTTCGCCTGGCCGAAGTACGACTGGATGGGCCCGGCCAAGGCCGCGCTGGAGGCCACCTCCCGCTACATGGCCCGTGAGCTCGGCGACCGCAACATCCGGGTCAACCTGGTCTCGGCCGGCCCGATCGGCTCGATGGCCGCCAAGTCCATCCCGGGCTTCGCGGACCTCGCCGCCACCTGGGACACCCGCTCCCCGCTGAAGTGGGACCTCTCCGACCCGGAGCCGGCCGGCCGCGGCGTCGTCGCCCTGCTCTCGGACTGGTTCCCGAAGACCACCGGCGAGATCGTCCACGTGGACGGCGGCCTGCACGCCATCGGCGCCTGACCGCTGCCCGCACCACCGCGGCCCGGCACCCCTCCTGGGGGTGCCGGGCCGCGGTGCTGTGCGGGGCCCCGCGCGCCGGTGCGCACGGCATCGGGCGTCAGGCGTCGGGCGGGGTGCAGGCGCCGATGGCACGGCCGGCCTCGACCGAGGCGCGCTGCGGGTCGCCGGCCCGGATCGCGTCGAGGATCTTGTCGTGCCCGAGGTAGCGCTCGGCGATCAGCTCCGGGCCGACGTCGTGGCGCAGGTGGGCGCGGGTGACCTCGCCGAGGTCGGCGTAGACGGCGGCGAGGACGTCGTTGTGGGCGGCGGCGACCACGGCCTGGTGGAAGGCGGCGTCGGCCTGGATGAAGTCCTCGGCGTCGCCGGAGCGCCAGGCGTCCTCGCGGCGGGCCAGCGTGGCGTCCAGCAGGGCGAGGTCGCGCGCGGTGCGGCGGGTGGCGGCCAGGCCGGCCGCGGAGGTCTCCAGGGTCACCCGCAGCTCGGCGACCTGCGACTGGTCGGCGTCGGCGAAGCGGCGGTGCATGACGCCGGCCAGTTCGCTGGTGGCCAGGACGTAGGTGCCCGAACCCTGGCGGATGTCCAGCAGCCCGTTGTGGGCGAGGGCGCGGACCGCCTCGCGGACGGTGTTGCGGGCCACGCCGAGCTCCTCGACCAGCGCGGCCTCGGTCGGGATGCGTGAGCCGACGGGCCACTCGCCCGAGGTGATCTGGGCGCGCAGTTGCGCGATCACCTGGTCGGACAGCGGGGTGCGCCTCGGAGAGGACAGCGCCACGGGGACTCCTTGCGGCTTCGGGTCGGCGGTGGGGGCGTCGGCCGGCGGGTGGGTCGGCTTGGGGCGGGTCGGGACATCATGCCAAGTCGAGGATGCGCTAATTCATCCCATCATTCTATGATGGCTCCCATGCCTTCCGCAGCAGACACCACCACCACCCCACGGACCGGGGCCGGACCGCAGACCGAGCGGCCCGCCACCGGCGCATCCGCCTCCGCCCGCCGGGGCACGTACCTCGGCTGGCTGTTCGCCGTCGCGATCGCCGCCGCCGCCTTCAACCTCCGGCCCGTGGTCACCAGCCTCGGGCCGCTGCTCGACCAGGTCCGCACCGACCTCGGGATGAACCCGACGTTGGCCGGCCTGCTGACCGCCGTCCCCTCGCTCTGTTTCGCGCTGTTCGGCTTCGCCGCGCCCGGCATGGCCCGGCGGTTCGGGCCGATCGCGGTGGTCGCGGCCGGCATGGGAGCGATCACGGCCGGCGTGCTGGCCCGCTCGTTCGCCGGCGGCACGGCGGTGTTCCTGCTGCTCACCGCCCTCGCGCTGGCCGGGGTGGCGGTCTCCAACGTGCTGATCCCGGTGGTGATCAAGCGCTACTTCCCGGAGAAGGTCGGCCCGATGATCGGCCTGTACTCCATGTCGCTGTCGGCCGGCACCGCGCTCGCCGCCGCCGTCACCGTGCCGCTGACCAGCGCGCTCGGCGGGGACTGGCGGGTCGGCCTGGGCGTCTGGGCGGCCCTCGGCGCGGTCGCGCTGCTGCTCTGGCTGCCGGTCGCGGTGACCAGGCGCGAGCGCGGCGGGAAGACCGGCGGGGCGGTCGCCAAGCTGCCGATCACCCGTAGCCGGACCGCCTGGGCGATGGCCTGCTTCTTCGGCCTCCAGGCCACCGGCGCCTACGTGGTGATGGGCTGGCTGCCGAAGATCTTCCAGGACGCCGGGGTCTCCGAGGGCACCTCCGGGGTGCTGCTGGCCCTGACCATGGTGATCGGCGTCCCGGTCTCCTTCGTGCTGCCCAACCTCGCCGCGCGCCGCGGCGACCAGCGGCTCTTCGTCGTGGTGCTGGCCTCCTGCGGCATCGCCGGGTACGCCGGGCTGGCGCTGGCGCCGGCCGGCGTGCCGTGGGTCTGGGCGACCCTGGTCGGCCTCTCCAACTGCGCCTTCCCGCTGGTGCTCACCATGATCGGCCTGCGGGCCCGGACGGCCGGCGGGGTGGCCCAGCTCTCCGCGTTCGCCCAGGGCGTCGGCTACCTCATCTCCATCCCCGGCCCGATCCTGATCGGCCGGCTGTACCAGGCCACCGGTGAGTGGTACCTGCCGCTGGGCTTCCTCGCCGTGCTGCTGGTGCCCCAGATGCTGTTCGGCCTGCGGGCCGCGCGGGCCCGGCACATCGAGGACGAGGCGGTCCTCCCGGCCGCCGCCGGCGCCGCGGCGTAGCGGGGCCGCTGACGGGCGGGCACGACCGGGGTGGGAGAATCCGGTCATGCCCGTACTCGACCCGAACCCCACCGACGGCCACAAGAAGCTCGGCCAGATCGCCGCACTGATCGTCGGCATCGTGGTGCTGCTGGCGATCGTCGCCACGGTGGCCCAGAACCTCGGCTGATCCGCCGCGCGGCCCCGCCGGGGCCGATCCGGCCGGTCAGCGACGCTCGGCCGGTCCGCGCCCGCGGACCGGCCGCGGTACCGCACGCCGACCGCCGGTGAACGGCGCACGATGACACCCGGCACCCCGGAGAGTGGCGGCAACCGGCGGCATCGCGCCCCCGGGCCGCTTTTCTGCCAAGCTTGCTGGGTATGAGCGCCGACACGCCCCGCAGGATCATCGTTCTCCGCCATGCCAAGGCCGACTGGCCCAACGGCGTCGACGACCACGAGCGGCCGCTGGCCGACCGGGGCCGCCACCAGGCCCCGGAAGCCGGCCGCTGGCTCGCCGACTCCGGCATCAACCCCGACTACGTGCTCTGCTCCACGGCCCTGCGCACCCGTGAGACCTGGAAGCTCGCCGCACACGAACTGCCGAAGCGCGCCCGCAGGACGGTGTACGAGGACCGGATCTACGAGGCCAGCCCCGGGGAGATCATCGCCGTCCTCCAGGAGACCCCCGAGGACCACCCCGACGTGGTGCTGGTGGGCCACAACCCGGGCGTGCTCGGGCTGACCCAGGTGCTGGCCGGTGACGAGGGCGACCGGGAGGCGCTGGAGCGGCTGCGGCTCGGCGGCTTCCCGACCGCGGCCGTCGCGGTGCTCAGCTTCGACGGCTCCTGGAAGGGCGTCGAGCCGGGCGTGGCCGCGCTGGTCTCGTACTTCACGCCGCAGGACTGAGCCGAACGGCCCCCGCGCCGCCCGGTCCGGGCGCGGTGGCCGAAGAGGGGCACGAGGACCGGTCCTCGTGCCCCTCGGGTGCGTCCGGCCGCGGCTACTCGGTCGGCGTGCCGTCCAGTGCGTCGGCCGCCTCGACCTCTTCGCGGGTGATGCCCAGCAGGTACAGCACGGTGTCCAGGAAGGGCACGTTCACCGCGGTGTCGGCGGCCTCCCGGACCACCGGCTTGGCGTTGAACGCCACGCCCAGCCCGGCCGCGTTCAGCATGTCCAGGTCGTTGGCGCCGTCGCCGATCGCGACGGTCTGCTCCAGCGGCACCTTCGCCTGCTCGGCGAAGCGGGCCAGCCAGCGGGCCTTGCCGGCCCGGTCCACGATCTCGCCGACCACCCGGCCGGTGAACCTGCCGTCCACCACCTCCAGGGTGTTGGCCGCCGCGAAGTCCAGGCCCAGCTGCTCCACCAGGTGGTCGGTGACCTGGGTGAAGCCGCCGGAGACCACCGCGACCTGGAAGCCCAGCCGCTGCAGCGTGCGGATCAGGGTCCGCGCGCCCGGGGTGAACCTGACCTCGGCGCGGACCTTCTCGGTCACCCCGGCGTCCAGGCCGGCCAGCAGCGCGACCCGGGCGTGCAGCGACTCGGCGAAGTCCAGCTCGCCGCGCATCGCCGCGGCCGTCACCGCGGCGACCTCCGCCTCGCAGCCCGCGTGGGCGGCGAAGAGCTCGATCACCTCGTCCTGGATCAGCGTGGAGTCGACGTCCATCACCACCAGGCGCTTGGCCCGGCGTTCCAGGCCCGCCGCGACCACCGCGATGTCCACCCGCTGCTGGGCCGCCTCCTGGGCCAGCGCGGCGCGCAGCGTGTCCGTGGCGACACCGGAGACGGCCAGCTCGACCGCGGTCACCGGGTACTTGGCCAGCCGGAAGACGCGGTCGATGTTGCCGCCCGAGTCGGTGATCCGGGAGGTGAGCGCCGACACCGCGGTGGCGGTCAGCGGGTGGCCGAGCACGGTGACGTGCGAACGGCCCTCGCGGCGCGGCCGGTTGTCGCCGATGCCGGAGATGATCTCGGCCTGGAGCTTCTGCTCCTCGGCCCAGCGGTGCACGGTGGAACGCAGCTCGCCCTCGGCACCGGGCGCGGTCGGCGGGGTGACCAGGGCGCACAGCGTTATCCGGCCGCGGGTGACGACCTGCTCGATGTCGATGACGTCGACGCCGAACCCGGACAGGGTGGCGAAGAGACCGGCGGTGATGCCGGGGCGGTCCTTGCCGAACACCTTGACGAGCAGGGTGCGCTCGTCCTCGGTCCGGGGCTGCGGGGCGGGGAACGGCTCGGCGGCCAAGGGCGATGCGTTCATGGTGGCTCCCACGCTACCCGCCGGCCGGCGGCGCCACGGCACCCGTCCGCGTCGTGGACGGGGGTGTGGACGGGGTGTGGGCGGTGTGCGCACCACCCGGGTGACCGGACGGTGGCGCGCGGGCGACGCCCCGGGGACGGTGGCGGGGGCGTCCGCGAATCGTTGCCGCCTGGTCACAGTCACCGGGGGTGACTTTCACCAACGGGCGGCGGGCTGGAATGATTCCCCCCGTCGGATTCAGGACATCGCACCCCCGACCGGGGGCAAAATCGGGGGACCGAGAGAGCGGGGCAGGCGAGCAGTGCCGCAACTCGTCATTGATATCAACGGACAGCAGCGGACTCTGGAGCCGGGGCGGTCGTACACCATCGGGCGCAACCCGCAGTCGGACTTCCCGTTCGACGACGCCAGGGTCTCCTGGCAGCACGCCACCATCTCGTTCAACGGGGCCGGTTGGCAGCTCGACGACCACGGGAGCACCAACGGCACGTACACCGCCGGCGCCCGGACCCAGCAGGCCCCGCTCTTCCCCGGCGCGGTGGTCAACCTCGGCAACGCCGAGAACGGCCCCCGGCTGAGCTTCTCCGCGCCCGCCCAGGCCGCCGCGCCCGCCCCCGCCTGGCACGAGGCCGCCACCAGCCGCAGCCACGTCCCGCCCGCCCAGCAGCAGGCGCCCGTCCAGCAGCCGTGGGCCCAGCAGCAGCCGCCGGCGCAGCAGCAGGCCTACCAGCCGCCGGTCCAGCAGCAGTGGGGCGGCGGGCAGCCGCCGGCCTTCCCGCAGCAGCAGGGCTTCCCCCCGCAGGCGCCCCAGCACGGCGGCTTCCCGCAGCAGCAGGCGCCGCAGCACGAGGCCGGCGGCCCGCAGCCGACGATGATCCGCAACCTGACGGCGGGGATGAACACCGTCCGGATCGGTCGCGCGCTCGACAACGACATCGTCGTCTCCGACCTCCAGGTGTCCCGTCACCACGCCGAGCTGCGCCAGCTGCCGGACGGCCGGTACGAGATCGTCGACCTGGGCAGCCACAACGGCATCTTCCTCAACGGCCGGCCCGTCCAGCGCCAGCTGATGGGGCCGCAGGACCGCCTGACGGTCGGCCACTCCAGCTTCGTCCTGGTCGGCGACCAGCTGCAGGAGTTCGTCGACACCGGCGCGGTCTCCTTCTCCGCCCGCCACCTGACCGTCGAGGTCGACTTCAAGGGCGGCAAGAAGGTCCTGCTCAACGACGTCAGCTTCGGCGTCCCGGAGAAGTCGCTGGTCGCCGTCATCGGCCCGTCCGGCTCCGGCAAGTCGACCCTGCTGCGCGCCCTCACCGGCTACCGCCCGGCCGACCGCGGCGACGTCCTCTACGACGGCCGCAACCTCTACAAGCAGTTCGCCGAACTGCGCTCGCGGATCGGCCTGGTGCCGCAGTCGGAGATCCTGCACAAGGAGCTGACCGTCCGCACCGGCCTCAAGTACGCGGCCCGGCTCCGGTTCCCCGGTGACACCGAGGCGCGCGAGCGCGAGGCGCGGATCGACGAGGTGCTCTACGAGCTGCGCCTGGACAAGCGCGCCGACAACCGGATCACCGCGCTCTCCGGCGGCCAGCAGAAGCGCGTCTCGGTCGCCCTTGAGCTGCTCACCAAGCCCTCGCTGATCTTCCTGGACGAGCCCACCTCCGGCCTCGACCCGGGCATGGACCGCGAGGTCATGCAGATGCTGCGCGGCCTCGCCGACGACGGCCGCACCATCCTGGTCGTCACCCACTCGGTGGCCGAACTCGCCCTCTGCGACCGGCTCCTGGTGATGGCTCCGGGCGGCTCGGTGGCCTACTTCGGGCCGCCGGACGAGGCGCTGCACTTCTTCGGGTACGAGACCTGGGCCGACGTCTTCCAGGCCTTCGAGAACTACCCGGACCACGACTGGGCCGGCCGCTACCGGGGGTCGGTGCACTACCAGCAGTACTCCGCCGACGTGGACGCCGGGGCCGTGCAGTCCGCCCAGATCGTCCAGGAGGCCGTCCGCCCGCCGAAGCCGCAGAGCTGGGGCTCGCAGCTGTGGACGCTGATCCGCCGCTACGCCTCGGTGCTCGCCTCCGACCGCGGGTTCCTGGCGCTGTCGATCCTGCTCCCGGCGGTGCTCGGCGCGGTCAGCGTGCTGATCCCGAACGATCCCGGGCTGGCGCCGAACCCGAAGTCGCAGCTCGGGATCAACAGCGGCGCCGCGACGATCATGCTGATCCTGGCGATCGGCGCCTGCTTCTCCGGAGCCGCCAACTCGGTCCGGGAGCTGATCAAGGAACGGGCGATCTACGAACGGGAACGGGCCACCGGCCTCTCCCGGTCGGCGTACATGATGTCCAAGATCATCGTGCTGGGCTTCTTCAGCGTGGTCCAGGGCGCGATCATCTCGGCCGTCGGCTACCTGCCGCGCAAGCTGCCCGAGCACGGTCTGATCATCAAGGACCTGCCGATCATCGAGATGAGCATCGGCCTGATCCTGCTGAGCTTCGCCTCGATGATGTTCGGCCTGATGATCTCCGCCCTGGTGAAGACCGCCGAGAAGACCATGCCGCTGCTGGTCATGTTCGCGATCATCCAGGTCGTCTTCACCGGCTGCCTCTTCCAGATCTTCAGCAAGCCGGGCCTGGAGCAGTTCGCCTGGCTGATGCCGGCCCGCTGGGGCGTCGGCATGGTCGCCACCACGCTCGACCTGTCCAAGCTGCTCGGGCCCTGGAACAAGGACTTCAAGAACCCCGAGTACGACGCGATCTGGGGCCACAACGTCGGCCAGCTGGTGCTGGACGGCGGCATCCTGATCGTGATGTCGATCGTCATCGGCGTCATCGTGACGCGCCTCCAGCGCCGCCACGAGCCCGAGGTCATGCAGAAGGGCTGACCCGCCCGCACCGCACCGCTCACCCAGGGGCGGCCCCACCCGGCGACGGGCGGGGCCGCCCCCCGGCGTACCGGCACCCGTCCGCTTACCGGCCACCTCGCCGCAGGGTCTCGGGCCTAGGTCCGTGGACCTGCTCCCCGCGCGCCCGTGGACCGACGCGGAGGCCGCCCCGGCGGCGGTAGTTTGGCCGTATGCCCACCGCGCCCAGTGACCGCCGGCCGCCGGCCGGCCTGCTGCCCGTCGACCGGATCCCGGTCGGCCCGCCGGCCGCCGGCCCGCTGCCCGCCTGCGAGCCCTGCCTGGCCGGGATCGAGGCCATCAGCCAGGCCCTGCTCGCGATGAGCCGCCACCTGGAGGTCCGCGAGGTGCTGCGGCGGATCACCGCCTCCGCCCGCGGCCTGCTCGGCGCCGAGTACGCCGCCCTCGGCGTGCCCGACGACCACGGCGGCTTCGCCCAGTTCGTCGTCGACGGCGTCACCGACGAGCAGTGGCGGGCCATCGGCCCGCTGCCCCGCCAGCACGGCGTGCTCGCCGAGATGCTGCACGAGACCGGCCCCATCCGGCTCGCCGACGTCCGCGAGGCCCCCGCCTTCGGCGGCTGGCCCGCCGCCCACCCCGAGATGGACGCCTTCCTCGGGATGCCCGTCCTCGACACCGACGCCGCCGAGGACGAGCCGCACGTGATGGGCGTGATCTTCCTCGCCAACAAGCGCGGTGGCGGCGGCTTCACCGACCACGACGAGGAACTGCTGCGGATCCTCGCCGCGCACGCCGCCCTCGCCCTCTCCAACGCCCGACTCTACGAGCGCAGCCGCGAGCTGACCCTGGCCGGCGAGCGCGCCCGGATCGCCCACGACCTGCACGACGCCGTCTCGCAGAAGCTCTTCTCGCTGCGCCTCACCGCCAAGGCCGCCGCCAAGCTCGTCGACCGCGACCCGGCCCGGGCCCGCGCCGAACTCGCCGAGGTCGCCAAACTCGCCGCCGAGGCCGCCGACGAGCTGCGCGCCGTCGTGGTCGAGCTGCGCCCCGCCGCCCTGGAGGAGGACGGCCTCAGCGCCACCCTCGCCTCGCAGGTACAGGTCCTCGACCGCGCCCACAGCGCCGACGTCGCCTTCGCCGCCGAAGGCGTCCGCGCCCTGCCGCCGGCCCAGGAGGCGGCCCTGCTGCGGATCGCGCAGGAGGCCCTGCACAACGCGCTGCGCCACTCCGACGCCCGCAGCGTCACCGTCACCCTGACCGGCACGCCCGCGCGCGGCGCCGTCCTGCGGGTGCGCGACGACGGCCGGGGCTTCGACCCCGAGTCGGTCCGCCGGGCCGGCCGCCACCTCGGCCTGGCCTCGATGCGCGACCGCGCCGCCGCCGTCGGCGGCACGCTCACCCTGGACTCGGCCCCCGGGAAGGGGACGGTCGTCGAGATGGAGGTCCCCGGTGCCTGACACCACGCCAGCGATCCGCGTCCTGCTGGTCGACGACCACCAGGTGGTCCGCCGCGGTCTGCGCACCTTCCTGGAGGTCCAGGACGACATCGAGGTGGTCGGCGAGGCCGCCGACGGCGCCGAAGGCGTCGACCGGGCCCGGGAGCTCGACCCCGACGTCGTCCTGATGGACCTCAAGATGCCCGGTGTCGACGGCATCGAGGCGCTGCGCACGCTCAAGGGCGAGGGCAGCCGGGCCCGGATCCTGATCGTCACCAGCTTCACCGAGCACCGCACCATGGTCCCCGCGCTGCGGGCCGGCGCCGCCGGGTACGTGTACAAGGACGTCGACCCGGAGGCGCTGGCCGGGGCGATCCGCTCGGTCCACGCCGGCCACGTGCTGCTCCAGCCCGAGCTCGCGGAGGCGCTGCTCGCCGACGACGGCCCCCGCCAGCCGCAGGGCCGCGGCGCCACCCTCACCGAGCGCGAGCGCGAGGTGCTCGGCCACATCGCCGACGGGCGCTCCAACCGGGAGATCGCGCGGAGCCTGCACCTGTCGGAGAAGACGGTGAAGACGCACGTCTCCAACATCCTGATGAAGCTGGACCTCGCCGACCGCACCCAGGCGGCGCTCTGGGCCGTCCGGCACGGCGAGGCCCGTGAGGCGTAGCGGCCGGCGCGGCCGGGACGGGGGCGGAAATCAGCCCTTCTCGTCGACCAGCGCGTTGTACGCCGCCACCTGGGCCCGCCGGGCGGTCCGCCGCAGGGGGTCCAGCACCGCCTGGCGGGAGGCCATCTCCGAGGCGCTGACCGCCGCGCCGTGCCCACCCGAGGCGATCGCCAGCAGCGCCGTCACCTGCCGGGCCGACTCCAGCACCCGGACGGCACGCGGCGGGTACCCCGGGGCGAGCAGCTCGACGTGCCCCCGCCGCCGGTACGCCTCCAGCGCCCGCAGCGCCTCCGGTCCGGCCCCGGCCACGTCCAGCCGGGCCAGCATCGCCGTCGCCTCCCGCAGCCCGTCCGCCAGCTCGCGCTCCGCCTCGTGCAGCGACGGCACGTCGGCCGGGGGCGCGTCGTTCACCTCCGAGCAGCGCCAGAGCACCATCGCCGAGCGGTCCCCGACCGGCCCGAACACCTCGATCTCCGGCACCAGCCCGAGCGGCGCTCCGACCGCCAGCACGGCCTCGCCCGCGCCCAGCGCCCGGGCGTTGAAGGGCGCCGGACCGGTCAGCCCGAGCGGGTGGCCGGCGGACGGCAGGGCCAGCCGAAGCCCCCGCACCCCCAGCACCCTCAGCCGCCCCAGTGCCCAGGTGAGCCCGTGCCGCTCGCCCGGCTCGTCGCCCGGCAGTCCGGTCACCCGGTGGCTCTCGTCACTGCCCAGCACCGCCGAGGCGGCGTCGTCGGGCGGTACCAGACCGGCCAACAGGGCGTTGCCCCAAGCGGCCAGCCGCCCCGAACGGGGCTCTTCGTACGGATTGTCGGCAGGAGTCGCGAGCATCCGGCCAGCCTACGGAATCGGCGGTCATCCGCGTGGCGTAGGTTTGCCCATGCGCGTGCGGCGCACCCACTCCGTGCCCACCGGCCGCCGGAGTAGGCTGCCCGCCCGCACCGACGGCCGAATTTCTGTTTTGGGGAAGGCATAGGCATGAGCGACGTGCTGGAGCTGGTGGACGTATCCGTGGTCCGGGAGGAGCGCGCGCTGGTCGACCAGGTCTCGTGGTCCATCTCCGAGGGCGAGCGCTGGGTCATCCTCGGCCCCAACGGCGCCGGGAAGACGACCCTGCTGCAGATCGCCTCCACGTACCTCTTCCCGACCACCGGCAAGGTGTCCGTCCTCGGCGAGAAGCTCGGCGAGGTCGACGTCTTCGAGCTGCGCTCCCGGATCGGCCTGGCCGGCGCCGCCATGTTCGACAAGCTGCCCGCCGGCCAGAGCGTGCTGCAGACCGTGCTCACCGCCGCCTACGGCATGACGGTCAGCTGGCAGGAGAAGTACGAGCAGGCGGACGAGTCCCGCGCGCTCGCCCTGCTGGACCGCCTCGGCATGGCCGGGCTGACCGAGCGCAAGTTCGGCACCCTCTCCGAGGGCGAGAAGAAGCGCACCCTGATCGCCCGCGCCCTGATGACCGACCCCGAGCTGCTGCTGCTGGACGAGCCCGCCGCCGGACTGGACCTCGGCGGCCGCGAGGACCTGGTGCGCCGCCTCGGCGCGCTCGCCCAGGACGAGTTCGCCCCGGCCATGGCCATGGTCACCCACCACGTGGAGGAGATCGCGCCGGGCTTCACCCACGTGCTGATGATCCGCCAGGGCAAGGTGCTCACCGCCGGTCCGATCGACACCGAGCTGACGGCGCGCAACCTCTCCAGGTGCTTCGGCCTGCCGCTGACCCTGGAGCGCCACGGCGACCGCTGGTCCGCGCAGGGCCTGCCGCTCGGCTGAGGCCCGCGCCGGGCCGTGCGCCGGCCTCCCGCGGGCCCCGGCCGGAGCCCGGGGAATCCGGCTGAACTCCACTGAACTGGAGCCGGTCGCACGTGCGACCGGTTTCCGCCCCTCCACCTGCGGGAACTGTCCGCCTCGAAGGCCCTTCGCTCCCTAGGATGGACACGTGGACAGCTGGATCTGGTGGCTCCTGGCCGCCGTCGGCCTCGGCATACCCCTGGTCGTCACCGCGATGCCGGAGTTCGCGATGTTCGCGGTCGGCGCGCTCGCCGCGGCCGGTGTCGCGGGGCTCGGCGCCGGGGCGGTGGTCCAGGTCCTGACCTTCGTCGTGGTCTCGGTCGCCCTGCTGGTCGTGGTTCGCCCGATCGCGTACCGGCAGCTCAGGAAGGGCCCGCAGATCAGGATGGGCATCGAGGCGCTTCCGGGCGCCACCGCGATCGTCGCGGAAAGAGTCGACGGGGAGGGCGGGCGGATCAAGCTCAAGGGCGAGATCTGGTCGGCCCGCGCGCTCAACCCCGGCAGCGTGTACGAGCCGGGGCAGCAGGTCGACGTCGTCGAAATCCAGGGCGCGACCGCCCTGGTCGTCTAGGGGAGAGTCCGTGGAACCCGTCCTTATCGTCCTGGTCGTCCTGGTCGTGGTGGCATTCATCGCGCTGATCAAGACGATTCAGGTCATCCCGCAGGCCAGCGCCGCGATCGTGGAGCGCTTCGGCCGCTACACCCGGACGCTCAACGCGGGACTGAACATCGTCGTCCCGTTCATCGACCGGGTCCGCAACCGCATCGACCTGCGCGAGCAGGTCGTGCCCTTCCCGCCGCAGCCGGTGATCACCCAGGACAACCTGGTGGTCAACATCGACACGGTGATCTACTACCAGGTCACCGACGCCCGGGCCGCCACCTACGAGGTCGCCAGCTACATCCAGGCGATCGAGCAGCTGACCGTCACCACGCTGCGCAACATCATCGGCTCGATGGACCTGGAGTCGACGCTGACCTCCCGCGAGGTGATCAACGCCGGTCTGCGCGGCGTCCTGGACGAGGCCACCGGCAAGTGGGGCATCCGCGTCAACCGCGTCGAGCTGAAGGCGATCGAGCCGCCGACCTCCATCCAGGACTCGATGGAGAAGCAGATGCGCGCCGACCGTGACAAGCGCGCCGCGATCCTCACCGCCGAGGGCGCCCGGCAGGCCCAGATCCTGCGGGCCGAGGGTGAGAAGCAGGCCGAGGTGCTCAAGGCCGAGGGTGAGGCGCAGGCCGCGGTGCTGCGCGCCGACGGTGAGGCCGCCGCGATCCGCACCGTCTTCGAGGCGATCCACGACGGCGACGCCGACCAGAAGCTGCTCGCCTACCAGTACCTGCAGACCCTGCCCGAGCTCGCCAAGGGCGACTCCAACAAGCTGTGGATCATTCCCAGCGAGGTCGGCGACGCGCTCAAGGGCCTCGGCGGCGCCTTCACCGGCCTGGCCGGCAACGGCGGCATCAACGGCGGTGCGGCCGCCGCCCCCAGCGCCCCGGCCCCGGCCGCGACCCAGGTCCCGCTCGACCCGGCGGCCGGTCCGCGCCCGCTGGACACCGACACCAAGGGCGCCGCCCGCCCCCGGGTGGACCCGGCCCGCGAGTACCGGAAGATCGACCCGGAGTGAGCTGAGCCCGTCCCACGCGGCGCCGAGGGCCCGTCACCCGTCTCGCACGGGTGGCGGGCCCTCGGCCTGCTCCGCCTCTGCCCGGCGTCCGCCGTGCGTCCGCCGTGCGTCCGCCCGGCGCCCGGCGTGCGTCCGTCGTGCGCCCGTCGGCTCCGGTGAACGGGCGTGTGGTGTACGTCCCGAATCGTGGGCGGACCCTGGTAGCGGCACCCCGCCGTCCGGCATGATCGCCTCGGACAGGTCCGAGACGAGAGGTGGCCCATGACGCTCTGGGAGGCGATCGCCGTCCTGGTGGCGGGTGTCGGCGCGGGGATGATCAATGTGATCGTCGGCTCCGGGACCCTGATCACCTTCCCGGTGCTGCTCGCCGTCGGCATCCCGCCGGTCACCGCCAACGTCTCCAACGCCTTCGGCCTGGTGCCCGGCTCGCTCAGCGGTGTGGTCGGCTACCGGCGGGAACTGGCCGACCAGGGCCGCCGGCTGGTCCGCCTCGGCATCGCCGCCCTTCTCGGCGGCCTGGTCGGCGCCGTGCTGCTGATCGAGCTGCCGAGCAGCGCCTTCGACACCATCGTGCCGGTGCTGATCCTGCTGGCCCTCGTCCTGGTGGTGATCCAGCCCCGGGTGGCCAAGGCGGTCGCCGCCCGGCGCCGGCCCGGCGGCGACCCCGACGGCGGCCTGGCGCTGCTCGCCGGCGTCTTCCTGACCGGCATCTACGGCGGCTACTTCGGTGCCGCGCAGGGAGTCCTGCTGCTGGCCCTGATGGGCATGCTGCTCCAGGAGGACCTGCAGCGGATCAACGGGGTGAAGAACGCGCTGGCGATGATCGTCAACGGCGTCGCCGCGGTGTTCTTCCTCTTCACCTCGACCATCAACTGGGCCGCCGCCGGGCTGATCGCCGTCGGCTCGCTCTGCGGTGGCCTGCTCGGTGCCAAGGTCGGGCGCAAGCTGCCGCCGCCGGCGCTGCGCGGGGTGATCGTGGTGGTCGGCCTGGTGGCCGTCACCAAGCTGCTCGTCAGCTGACGGTCCGCCGGTCGCCGCGGTGCCTCTCGACCTGTCCGAGCTGTCTGACTTGTTCGACGTGGTCCCGGAATTCGATGTGGAGGAAGCCATGGCCCTGGAGACGCGCGACACCTGCGAACGGTGCGCGGTGTCGCTGACGGCGGACGGCCCGGCGTCCCTATGCTCCTACGAGTGCACCTTCTGTCCGGACTGTGCCGAGGCCATGGCCGCCACCTGCCCCAACTGCGGCGGCGAACTGGTGCCCCGTCCGCGCCGGAGGGCCTGACCCTTCACCAGTCACCCCCGACACCCGGGAGCGGTTCGATGAGCAGCAGAGCGCGTCTGACGGAGGACGAGATCACGGCCGCCCTGGCCGACCTGCCGGAGTGGAGCCGGGACGGCGACAGCATCGTCCGCACCGCCGACGCGGCGGACTTCCCGGCGGCGATCCGGGTGGTCGTCGCGGTCGCGGAGCAGGCGGAGGCGCTGGACCACCACCCGGACATCGACATCCGCTGGCGGACGCTGCACTTCGCGCTCTCCACCCACAGCGCGGGTGGCCTCACCTCGCTGGACGTCACCCTGGCCGCCCGCATCGACGCCGCCCTGCGGGCCGAGTCCGCCTGACGCCTCCCGGGCCTGTCCCGCACCTGCCCGCACCCGTGCCGCACTGGCCTCGTGGTGTCTCAGGGGGCCTCCTTCCGGCCCCGTCGAGGCCGGAAGGAGGCGCTCCGGGCGGCGTGAGATGCTGACTGCCGCATCGCCGGCGGTCGGGAGGGACGGAACGGATGGCGCAGGATCCCCTCGGAGACGCCGCACAGCAGCCGTGGTACCCGCAGCAGGACTGGCAGACGGCGTACCCGGACCAGCAGCAGTGGCAGGGCGGCCACGGGTACGACGGCGGTACCGGCCACCCGGCCGACGGCCACCTGCCGCACGGCCACGGGCAGGGCGGCTACCCGCAGACCGCGTACCCGCAGGCGGTGTACCCGCAGACGGGCTACCCGCAGCCCGGCTACCCGGAGGCCGGCTATCCGCATACGGGCTATCCGCAGGCCGGATACGCGGAGTACCCCCAGACCGGGTACGGCCAGGGCGGGCAGCACCAGCCGTCCTACCCGTACGGCGACTACGGGCAGCAGCAGTACGCCCCGTACGCCGTCCCGCAGCAACCGACCGGTGAGGAGCTGTACGCCCCGCCGGGTGCCGCGTACTCCACCGACGGCTATGTGCGGCCCGAGCCCGAGTCTGAACCCGAGCCCGAGCCGGTCGGCGAGCCCGGGCCGGTTGACGAGCCCGAGCCCGCCCCGGCCGCCGTCGTCGCGTCGAAGCCCGCCGGTGGTGGCCCCCGGTCGACCGGGCGGCGGCGTGGCGCCGCGGTGGACGTGCGCGCGGACGCGGACGCGCGGGAGGCCGGGAAGCGGTCCGCCGGCTTCGGGTCCAAGGCCCGGGCCGCGGCCGATGCGGTGGTCTCCGCCGACCACGCCCCCGGCCGGCGGGCCCTGATGGTCCGGACCGGCGCCGGGGTGGCGGCGCTCGGCGTCCTGGTGGCGGCGGCCGTGATGGTCGGTGCGCAGGGCGGCGGCACGGCCGCCGCCGGGGGAGAACCGGGCTTCACCGTCGCCCACGCCAAGGCCTGGTCGGCCCAGCCCGCCGCCGCACTCCGGCCGGGCACCGACGACACGCTGGTCGGCAGCTGGCTGCTGGCCGACGCGGTGGTGCGGGCCGATGCCACCGGCGTCCACGCCTACGACCTGGCGGCCGGCAGGCCGACCTGGTCGGTTCAGCCCCCGGTGGCCGGGGCCGCTCCCTGCGGGCTCTCGGCGGGCGTCAACCAGGCCGGTCTGGGCGCCGTGCTGTTCCGGAGCCAGCCGGACCCGAAGAGCCCGTGCACCGTGGTGGCCGCCGTCGACAGCAGGACCGGTCGGACGGCGTGGAGCAAGCCGCTCTCCGATGCGAAGGGCGGCTACACCGCGCGGGTCGGCGTCACCGAGGACAAGGTGATCGCGGTCGGCGACGACCACGTGGTCGCCTGGGAGTCGGCCGACGGCACGGACGTCTGGCAGTACACCGGCCAGGGCAAGTTCTGCACCCTCTCCGGTGGAGTCACCGGCAAGACCGTCATGGTGGCGAGCTCCTGCGCCGACTCCACCCCCGTCGACCAGGCCGTCTCGCTGAACACCGCCGACGGCAAGGTGAGCTGGTGGCGCGGCCTCAACAACCAGCCGAAGACGGTCACGGTGCTCTCCGCCGAGCCCTCCGTGGTGCTGACCACGGGGGCCAGGCCGGAGGACGACAAGGTGTTCGCCTGGGGCCCGGCCGGCGACCCGGCCGCCGAGATACCGGTCGCCGCCGGCGAGGGCAGGCTGGACGCCGCCCACGGGACGTTTTCGGCCACCCCCGGTGTCTTCTTCCAGGACCGGACGATGGTCACCACGCTGGCCCCGGCGAACGGCGGCGGTGCGATCTCCGTCGTCGGGTACGACCTGGACAGCGGCAAGCAGCGCTGGAAGGCGGCCGCCGCCGAGAAGGGCGTCGCCCGGGCCGTCGGTGTGGACGGCGGCGCGCTGGTGCTCGCCGCCGACGAACGTCTCGAACAGCCCGCCCACCTCAGCCGCTTCGCACTCGCCGGCGGCCAGGAGACGGTCGGCGGCAACTTCCCGCAGGGCACCGGCTCGCTGCTGGTCTCCGGCCGCGTCCTGATCGGCGGTGGCCGGGTCGTCGCGGTGCCCGAGCACTCGGCCAACTTCGGGATAGCGGCCGGGTACCAGGCCAAGGGCTGAGCCCCGGCCGTCCGGGGCCCAGCCCTTCGCGGCCGGGGCTCAGCCCTTCGGGGCCGGGGCTCAGTCCTTCACGGCCGGGGCGGTCGGGGTGGCCGTGCGGCCGGGGCGGCTACGCGGCGGAGGCGGTCACCGGGGCAGGCAGCCAGTCCGTTAGGTCCCGGAGGTCCGAGCCGCGCAGGCCGAGCGCCATCATCAGGGTTGCCTGCGGGGTCGGGACGAACGGCTTGCGCAGCAGCTTCATCCCCGCCTGCTCCGGCGTCCGGTCGGCCTTGAGCTGGTTGTCCTCGGCACAGGCGGCCACCGTGTTCAGCCAGCTGTCGGCCCCGCCGCGGGAGCGGGGCTGCAAGTGGTCCACGGTGGTGGCCCGGCGCCCGCAGTAGGCGCACAGGTGCTGGTCCCGGACGAGGACACCGCGGCGGGACCACGGAGCCTGTTGTCGGAACGGCACCCGCACGTAGCGTTGCAGTCTGATCACCCGGGGCACCGGGACGGAGACGCCCGTACCGCGGATGCTCCGCAGCGGATGGGCCTGCTCGACCACGGCCTTGTCCTGGAGCACCAGGACCACGGCGCGCTGGAGCGACACCGTCGTCAGGGGCTCGTAGCTCGCGTTCAGAACCAGCGTGTTGCGCACCTCGGCACACCCTTTCCCCGGGCGTGCCACGGCGGCACGACCGTCTCCACACACGTCACTGCCGCCGCACGGCGGTGGGACCACTCTGAAGGGGCCCCGGGCCGACGAACAACGGAATTTCCGGTGGAGGTGAGGGGTGGGGCAGGGGAGGGGGAGCGTTCCGCCGGGAGTCCGTACGGCCCGCGGGAGCGCTGCGGGAAGCCGCCCGGTAGGACGCCTCGGCGAAAACCCGATGGCCGGGACCGCGTAGGCTCTACCACGCTGGAGCCGTTCCGTACCGGGGCCCGACCGAACCGGGTCCGTACCGGGCGGACGCCCGATCCAAGGAGAAGCGTGACCGTGACGGACATCGTCGACGAGCTGCGGTGGCGTGGGCTGATCGCCCTGTCCACCGACGAGGACGCACTGCGCAAGGCGTTCGCGGACGGCCCGGTCACGTTCTATTGCGGCTTCGACCCGACGGCCCCCAGCCTGCACCTCGGGAACCTGGTGCAGATCCTGACCATGCGCCGCATCCAGCAGGCGGGAAACCTCCCGCTGGGCCTGGTCGGCGGCGCCACCGGCCTGATCGGCGACCCCAAGCCGACCGCCGAGCGCGTCCTGAACGACCCCGAGACGGTGGCCGGCTGGGTCGACCGCCTGCGTGGCCAGATCTCGCGCTTCCTCGACTTCGAGGGCCCGTACGCGGCGCGCATGGTCAACAACCTGGACTGGACCTCCGGGATGTCGGCCATCGGCCTGCTGCGCGACGTGGGCAAGTACTTCCGCGTCAACAACATGATCGCCAAGGAGGCCGTCTCGCGGCGGCTCAACTCCGACGCGGGCATCAGCTACACCGAGTTCAGCTACCAGATCCTCCAGGGCATGGACTACCTGGAGCTGAACCGCCGCTACGGCTGCACGCTGCAGACCGGAGGCAGCGACCAGTGGGGCAACCTGACCGCCGGCACGGACCTCATCCGCAAGGCCGAGGCCAAGTCCGTGCATGCGCTGGCCACTCCGCTGATCGTCAAGGCGGACGGCACCAAGTTCGGGAAGACGGAGTCGGGCACGGTCTGGCTCGACCCCGAGCTCACCACCCCGTACGCCTTCTACCAGTTCTGGCTGAACGCGGACGACCGGGACGTCTCCACCTTCCTGCGGATCTTCAGCTTCCGCTCGAAGGAGGAGATCGAGGAGCTGGAGCGCGAGACCACTGAGCGCCCCGCCGCCCGTCTCGCCCAGCGCGCACTCGCCGAGGAACTGACCACCCTGGTGCACGGCGCCGAGCAGTACGACCGCGCGGTCGCCGCGTCCAAGGCGCTCTTCGGCCAGGGTGACCTCGCCGACCTGGAGGCGCCGACCCTGGCCGCCGCGCTGGCCGAGGTGCCGAGGGCCGAGGTGGCCGAACTCCAGCCGGTGGTCGACCTGTTGGTCGCCGTCGGCCTGGCGCCGAGCCGCTCGGCCGCCCGCCGGACGATCAAGGAGGGCGGCGCGTACCTCAACAACGTCAAGGTGACGGACGAGGAGGCGGTGCCGGCCGAGGCCGATCTGCTGCACGGCCGCTGGCTCGTCCTGCGGCGTGGCAAGCGCAACCTGGCCGCCATCGAGTTGGTTGCGGCCGGCTGAAAAAGCACCACCGCTGACCTGCGGTTTTGAGCACGGAGGGCCGGATCTGGACAGATCCGGCCCTCCGGTGTTTGACGTCCTCCTCCGACTGGCCTAGTGTTGGACGAGTCGCTGAAGCGGGCGGACACACGGCGGGCCGAGAGGCAGCCGGGGGTCGGCCGAGCGGCCATCGCAATCGGCAAGTCCAACTCTCACTCGTCGCCCATTAACTTGGGTCGCTCGGCGTTTTCGTCGAACGGTGGGAGCGGGGAATTTCGGGCCAGTCCCGGAATAAGCTAATGTGGAGGTCGCCGCAGAAAAGCGGACCTTCCCAGCAAGGGTCGGATGAATGAAACTCCGGAAAACGGAGCGGAAAACATCTGGTAAGCTGGAAACACGAAAGAACGAAGCGCCCGGAGGGCCCGCTGGAAGGCGGTCCGAAGGAAGTGTCCGTTCCTTGAGAACTCAACAGCG